>DATEQI010000372.1:0-2508 GCA_035272805.1 Alphaproteobacteria bacterium
CACTAAGCCACGCGGCAACTCTGGAGCGATATCGCCCTTGTATTTTTCCCGACAACATCCCCGCGCGGGCTACCCGGGCGATGCCGGGCTTGCCCGATTGAGCACCCTCAGCTGCGCCGGGGCTGCTACTTCGCTTTTTCCTTGAGAAAGGCGATGACGTTCTGAATGTCGTCGTCGCTCTTGAGAGCGCCGGCCAACATCTTGTTGCCGGGAACGACGTCCTTCGGGCTCTTGAGGTACTTCGCCAAGCTCGCCTCGTCCCAGGTGATGTCGCCCTTCGCCATCGCATCCGAGTACTTGAAGCCCGCGCCCGCCCCCGACTTGCGTCCGACGACGCCGCTAAGGCTCGGGCCGATCCCGTTCTTCCCGCTATCGAGGCTGTGGCAAGCCTTGCATTGGGCGGTGTACACCTTCTCGCCGGCCGCCACATCGCCGGCGGCGAGCGCCTCGCCGGCCGCTACAGAAAACGCAAGCGCGGTCGTGAGTGCAACGAGGTTAAGCTTGAGCATTTCTCTCCCCCTTTGAAGTTTGCGGCGCCCTTGGTCTCCATCGGTCGCGCGGCGATTGTAGTCGATTTTGCGGCGGCGACAAGGCCCGTTGCCGGTTTCCGAGGCATTCGGAGGGCACGCTCGATACGCGGGAATCGCGTTCCCTTAGCCTCTATCCGGCAGAACTCGGATGTCGTAGGCGTGCGTGATCTCGCGCCGCAAGACCGGGTCGCGTAGGACGAAGATGAAGCGATCGGCCGGACGCACGCCGCCGATCGCCGCCATCGTGCCGCCGAATAGAAGCGTCCCGTCGGCCATCTCGCCCTCGTCCCGGCGGTAGAGATCGAGCAACGTCTCGGGAGGCAGCAGACTGGCGACCACGCCCTTTTGATAGAGCTGGCGTTCCGCCCCGACGACGATCTCGGAGCTCAGCTCGAGCTGCTCCCAGTGCTGCGCGACCTCCTCATAAGGCCAGAAGTGCCGCGCGATCGGCTTGTCGCAAATCTGCTTGGCGACCGAGATGCCTTGCTTCTCGAGGTTGCGGTCGGTGTGATCCGACCCGGCCCCGACCCAAAGGCGGCCGCCGTGCCTGAGCAGCACCCATTCGACCTCGCCCGAGGAGCCGTCGCCGAGCGCCTCGATCGCGTCGTCCGTGGTCAGGCGCCGCGCGCCGACGCGGTAGAAGAGCGGCGTCTTTTGCGGCCGCGGCACGCCGATACGCGCGAGCTCCTCGATGTGATGGCGCAGGCCTTCCTGGTCCCGCGCCGTCCAGCCGCCGATCACGGCCTTGGTGATCCTGACCCTTTCGCGCCGTTCGCCCGATCTCTGGACGAAGACAAGCTCGAACTCGATGCCGCTCGACATGCTCGCCTCTCGCTCGTGGTTCAGTGCGGCTTCTGCCGGACGATCTCCTCGATTCCCTTTGCGATCGCGAGAAGCCGGCGATCATGACCGTGGCTGCCGACCAGCATGAAGCCGACGGGGGCGGCGCCCGCCTCGTGGCAAGGCATGGTGAGCGCGGGACGGTCGAGGAAATTCGCAACCGCGGTGTTGCGCAGGGCTTTGAGATTGACCGCAGTCTGCAGTTCCGGGTCGGCTTCGAGCGGGGCGATCGCCGGCGGGACGATGGCGACCGTGGGCCAGACCAGCGCGTCGAATTGACGAGCGGCCGCTCCGACCTCGGCCATCACCTTCACCCGGGTTCGCCTGAGAGCGATGTAGTCGGCTGCACTCTGGCGCCGGCCGGCCTCGAAGCGCGACAGGATCCACGGATCGTAGCGCTCGGCTGCCTTCTCCACGTAGCCGCGGTGGAAAGCCCAGGCCTCGGCACCGACGAGCCCGCCGTTGCGGTTGATCTCGGGCAAGCGGTCGAGCACGGGAATGGTCACGGGCTCGACCGTCACGCCGGCGTCGGCAAGGCGCTGCAGCGCACGCTCGTAGGCGTCGGCCACCTCGGGATCGAGGCCCTCGAGGACGTAGTTCTTGACCGCGCCGAAGCGCAATCCGCGCGCCCGCAGCGCCGGCTCCGCCGCCGCTTCCGAGCCGCTGAGCACGCCGTCGAGGACGGCACAGCAGTCCACGCTCCCAGCCAGAGGGCCGATGCTGTCGAGCGTCTCCGAGAGCGGCACCACGCCCGTCCGCGGCACCCGGTGCGACGTCGTCTTGAGCCCGACGATGCCGCAAAAGGCAGCCGGGATGCGGCAGGAGCCGCCGGTGTCGGTGCCGATCGTGGCCGGGACGATGCCGTCGGCGACGGAGACGGCACCACCCGAGCTCGACCCGCCGGGCAGGCGGCGCGTCGCACGGTCCCACGGGCTCGCGGGCGTGCCGAAATTGCGGTTGAGGCCGAGTCCCGAATAGGCGAACTCGGTCATGTTGACGCGTCCGAAGGGAATGAAGCCGCGGGCGCGCAGTCGTGCTACGGCCGCGCAATCGGCAGCCGCCGGCGCGTGCCCGTCGAAGACGCGGCTGCCGGCGCGTGTGACCTCGCCGCGCACGTCGAACAGATCCTTGATGCTGA
>DATEQI010000373.1:0-2205 GCA_035272805.1 Alphaproteobacteria bacterium
TCGCGACCGCCAACATCAAGTTCGACTTCCAGCTCCAGATGCTGATCACGCGGGGCGCACCTTGGTTGCGCTGGCGGACGCGGGGGCGGCTTCTGCGGCGCATCCTCGTCGACGTTCTGCCCGCACCCGTCCGCTTCATCCTCCGCCAGCTCAGAGCGGCACTCAGCACCCTCCGCCGAGCGCTCTGCTGGCTTGTCGGCCGGCTCGCCGCCTTGAGGCGCGCGCTGCGCCGGGGCGTTTCGCGGACCTACGCCGAGATCGAGGCAGCACTCATCGCCTTCGCCCTCTGGCCGCTCAGGCGGCTGGGCGCGCGCTATCGCGTGCGCCAGCTCTATCTCGCCGGGCGGCGCGCCGCCTATGGGCTCCTCACCCTCAACGGCGACATCGACGGAGCGATCGAGGCCTTCGCGCGCTTGACCAAGGTGCGCTCCCGGCCCGAGGGGAAATTCCGCCGTCAGGACCGGCTGATGCGCGAGCTGCTCCCCTTCGCCCGCGGGATCGAGCAGGGCATCGCGGCCGCCCGGCTGCCGCTCAGCCGCAGCGGGGAAGAGCGGCTGGTGGTCTCGCTCGCGGTCTGGGGCGAGCGCTATCACGAGCTGTTCGAGCGCCATTGCGTCCCCTCGCTTTTGGCCGAGGGAAATCTGCGCGCCCTCGGCGAGCGCGTCACCGTCTTCTGGCACATCTTCACGACCGCGGCCGGACGGGACCGGATCATGCGCCACGAGCCCTTCCAAAGGCTCGCCAAGCCCGGCAACATCCGCTTCGAGGAGGTCCCCGAAAGCCTGACCAAGCTGGCGCGGGGGGACGCCCGCTACTGGCTCTACGGCGTGCTCTCGAACACCACGATCCGCCTCGCGGCACGCCTCGGCGCCGGGCTCCATTTCATGAACCCCGACCTCGTCTACGCCAACGGCTTTTTCCTTAGCCTGCACCGGCTGGCCCACGAGGGCGGCCGGCAGATCATCCTCTCCAACTCCTTCAGGGTCGTGCGGGAGAAGGCAGCGCCGGTGCTCGACGGGCTTCTCGGCGAGGACGGCGTGCTCAGCGTGCCCGCCGCGGAGCTGCACAGCCTCGGCCTCGGCCTCATTCATCCGGCGAGCCGGGCCGTCTTTCTCGAGGAGAAGGAGATCGCCGCCCGGATCGTGCCGCGCTCGACCCTCTTCGCCTGGCGCGAGGGGGCCGTGCTCGTCATCCACACGGCGCATTATACCCCGCTCTACATCAGTGCAGCGCTCTTGCAATCGGCGACCCGCTTGACCTATTTCACGCTCGACAGCTCGCTCGCGCGCATCTGGCGGGACCGGCGCGCGGGCGGCCCTGTGTCCTATATCGTCCGGCCGGAAGACCGCATCGGCTACCTCGAGATCAGCCCCAAAAAGGCCTTCGAGACGCACAAGCTCTCGCTCGCGCGCTACGCCGAGCTCTTCTGGGAAACCAACACCGACGACGAGTTCGATCTCTTCGAGCGCGAGCTCAGGCTGCCGCTCAAGGACGACGCCGCCATCGCCGGCCTGCCCGCCCAGGATCCCGCCGTCTGCCGCCGGGCCTTCATCGACATCCTCGACCGCGTCCACGCGGCGCGCGAGGAGCTGGGCTACCTAAGTGCCGAGGAGGCGGAGGCGCAGGAGGCGGCGCGGATTTACAGCTTGCATGAGCTCCTGGTTTCGGCCGAGCTCATTTTCGGGTTCGAAGTGCGTCAGGGCTGCATCCCCGAGGTCGAGAGCAAGCTCGCTGCGTTGCGGCAGACGATCAGCGGGGGGCGCGTGAGCTATGCGGCAGCACCGCAGGAGAAGGCCGACATCTCTCCCCTCTTCGTCGTCTTCCTTAGGCTCGGCCTCTTCGACGAATTCGTCGAGCTATGGCAGCGCTTAAAGCTCGACCTGCCGCCCGAAATAGAAGCCCTCGTTCGCTATTGCCAGGAGGCCTATCCGCTAAGCCACTGGCGCGGCAAGGAATATCGCGCGCGGCACCGGGACGAGGAAGTCTACGTGATGGGCGCCATCGTCTGGGGCGGCGAGTTCATCGAGAATTTCATGCAGTATAACCTGCGCTCGATGCTGGCACCGGGCAATCTGCCGGCCCTCGGCGAGAGGGGCGCCATCGTCTTCTCCATCATCACCAATCCGGCCGGCGAGCTCCAGATCAGGCGCCATCCCGTTTTCGCGCAGTTGAGCCGGCTCGCCGACATCGAGTTCTCGCATATCC
>DATEQI010000374.1:0-2602 GCA_035272805.1 Alphaproteobacteria bacterium
CGGCTCCGGCCCGAAGACGAGAAGAGCGGCGTTTTGAAGTGCGACTGCAAGCCCGAAGGAGGCGATGATCGAGTTCGTCATGTCCTGGCCCTGCTGCGGCCGGAAAATCACACGTTCGCACAACAGGCCCACGACGGCGACGGCGAGCGTGCCGACGACGAGCGTCTCGAGCATCTGAAGCCGGAGAAGGACGGCCGCGGTGATGCCGAAGTAGCCGCCCAGCATGTAGAACTCGCCCTGGGCGAAGTTGACAATGCCGAGAATGCCGAAGATGAGGGTGAGCCCTGTCGCGATCAGCACGTAGACACTGCCGGTCACGATACCGTCGACAAGGAGCTGCAGGATGTAATCGGGAGTGAGCATCCCCTACCGCAGTCGGTCCGGTCGTGCCGGCCGAAGCGCCGGTCTCCGCCTCTCGCCGAGCAAGAAGGACGCGGCCCGGGTCGTGCCGCGGGCCGCACCCCTGCCGCTTACTCGAACGGCATTAGCTCGCGCTGGCCGTTCTTGACCACCGCGAGCCCGATCTTGAAGTGGCAGCCGCCCTTCTCGTCATAGTTCACCATCGTGCCCTGCGGGCCCTGCACGAGAGGGAAGTCCTTCATTGCCACCATGGCGTTGCGGATGGCCAGGCCGTCAGTCTTTCCCGCGCGCTTGATCGCCTCAAGCACGATCGACGCGGAGTCGAAGCCGAGTGCCGAGAAGACGTTGGCATTGTGGCCCCAGCGCTTGACGAAACGCTCATTGAACGCGCGGCCGTAGGCGTTCGGCGTGCCCGGTTCGAACATGGAGGAGACCGCAAAGCCCTCCGAGGCCGGGCCGGTCAGCTCGATGAATTTGTCGGACATCATGGAGCCCGAGCCGACGAACCGGGTCTTGAAGCCGATCTCTGCGGCCTCCCGGATGATGGCGGCGCCCTCGGTCAGCAAGCCCGCGATGTACACGGCATCTGGCTGCATCGCCTTGAGCCGCGACAGCATGGAGTAGAAGTCCTGCTCGCCGGAGTTATAGCTCTCGACGGCAAGGACCTGCGCGCCGGCCGCCGACGTCACCTTCTTGAATTGGTCGGCGAGCGACTGACCATAGCTCGAGTTGTCGGCGATGATCGCGAGCCTCGTGGCGGCAAGGCGCTTGACGACGTCGAGAGCCGACTGCTCGCCCTGCTCGTCGCTGCCCGGGAAGGCGCGGAAGAACCACGGATCGCCTGGCGTGTTGGCGTTCGTCACCGTGACGCTCGTCGACCCGCCCGAGGACATCGGGATCTTGCGCTCGCGCGCGATCTTGCTCTCGGCCAGCGCCACGTCGCTGTTGTAGGTGGCCACGAGGGCGGAGACGTTGTCGCCCTCGATCAGCTTGAGCACGGCCGAGGTTCCCTTGGTGGGCGAGCTCTCGTCGTCCTCGATCACGAGCTCGACCTGCCTGCCGAGCACGCCGCCCTTGGCGTTGACCTCCTCGGCGGCGAGCTTGATGCCGAGCAGGATCTCCTGGCCGGAGATCGCGCTGCTGCCGCTGAGCGGCAGGAGCACGCCGACCTTGACCGGGTCGGCGGCACCGGCCGCACCAGCGAGAACGATTGCCAGTGAGGCGGCGGTAGCGAATTTCCACAGATTACGCATCGTGCTCACTCCTTTTCCAGTCTCGTCACTTCGATGTCGGGATATCGGCGCGCCTCATGCCGCGGAGTGGCGCCGTATCTCGTAACCATAGGCGCGCAACGCATGCTCCGCCGTGACGCGGCCGTTCGCAAGATCTTCGCGCACGCTCTCCCGGCTGCGTTGCCGCGGATCGCCCCATCCGCCACCGCCGCCAGTGCTGAGCTCGATAATGTCGCCCGGCTCGAGATCGAAGCTCGCGGTCGGCGAGAGCTCGATCCGCATGTTAGCGCGATGGATGCAGAGCGAGCCCTTGCTTCCCGGCTCGCCGCCCGCGCGCCCGGCGGGCGCGAGGCGGTAATGGTCGGCGTAGAGATTGAGAAAGACGCCAGTCTCGAGCACCTCGATCTCGCGCACGAAGCCGAGCCCGCCGCGCCACTGCCCCGCGCCGCCCGAGTCCGGGATCATCGCGTAACGGCGCACGAATAGATGATCGTTGATCTGCTCGATCGCCTCGATGGGTGTATTCCGGCAGTTCGAGAGGATGCCGTCCACCGCATCCGCCCCGTCGTAGTTGCGGCAGGCGCCGAACCCGCCGCCGAGCACGTCGACGAACACGCGATACTCCCCGCCCGGCCGCACTTGCGTGATGTAGAAGCCGGTCGTGGTATTGAAACCTTGGGCCGGCACGCGCTCCGGCATGGCGTGGGCGAGGGCCGCGTGCACGGCGTCGAAGGCGCGGTAGGCCGAGGACATGCGCGCACGCACGGGGGCGAGCCGGTTGGGATTCAGCACCGAGCCCTTGGGAAAGCGCAGGGTGAGCGGGCGGTTGCAGCCGTCGTTGGCCGGAATGTCCTTGTCGGTCAGGATGGAGCGCACGGCCGTCGCTGCCGCCGCATGTGCGGAGGAGAGCGGGCAGTTGAACATGCCCTTGACCTGCGGGTCGGTGCCCGCGAAGTCCATCACGATCTCAGAGCCCTTGACCGTCACGGTCACCGCGATGCGGATCGGCC
>DATEQI010000375.1:0-8808 GCA_035272805.1 Alphaproteobacteria bacterium
GTCGGTACCGTCTCGGCCAAGGCAAGCCGCGGCGGCAGGGCCAGCGCTGCAACGGCTCCGCCGGCTGCCAACATGAAACGGCGGCGGGCGAATGCGCCGCGCAAGAGATCGCCGCAGCATGGGCAGGATGCCGGATGTTGAAGGCTCATGGGATTACCCCCTCGTGCTCGCGGGCGGCACCCGACGCCGGTCAGCTCGACCAGGGCGGGATGGCGAGTGCTTAGTCTAACGCCGGGCCTGGCCTGCCGTAAATGCCCGTAGGCGGGCGCAACAGCAGCCGGCCGGAGGAATGGCGGCCGCGGGCAAGAGACGCATCAGTGGCCGAGGGCACTAAGTTTCGCGCTCATGGGACGTGCCGGATCAGGACACTGCCGGATGCTGGCACTCTTTGGCGCTGTCTGTG
This sequence comes from Alphaproteobacteria bacterium, assembly GCA_035272805.1. Taxonomy (GTDB): domain Bacteria; phylum Pseudomonadota; class Alphaproteobacteria; order JACZXZ01; family JACZXZ01; genus DASPPM01. Next base: position 404 of record DATEQI010000375.1, read on the forward strand.
GCCAGCGTCATGGGCTAGAGTTTTCGCGCCGATATGTCATGTTTCCGCATGTCCGGACAGGCCCCTCGTGCCGCAAGCCGATTCACACTCAGCCGCCCGTCCTCTCTTGCCGTGGCTGGCTGCGCTCGTGTTGCTCCTCTCGCTTGCGAGTGGCAGAGCGGAGGCGCATCCCCATGTGTGGATCGATGCCACCGTCAATCTCGTATTCAAGGACAAGAAGATCGAGGCGATGAACATCACCTGGGTGTTCGACGAGGTCTACAGCGGGGCGACGATCGCGGATTTCGGCAAGCACAAAAAGGGAAGCATGGACCAATCCGAGCTCAAGGGCCTGGTCGCGGAAAGCACGAAGTCGCTGCGCAATTACGGCTACTTCACCTATCTTCAGATCGACGGCAAGCGCCGGCGCGTCGATACGGTCAAGGATTTCACCGCGGAAGTGAAGGGAGGCCGCCTCATCTATCATTTCACCGTCACGGTCTCCCCGCCGGTCGACCCTCTCAGGCAGCGCTTCGAGTTCCTGCTCTTCGACGAGACTTACTACGTCTATGTCGGACTTCTGGAGAAGGGAAAAGGCGTGACCTTCAGCGGCGACGCGCCCGACATCTGCACCGATTCGCGCAAACAGGATCTCATCACGCCGCTCTATTTCGGTTACGATTATCCGACCCTCGTCCATGTGGCTTGCGAATGACCCGTCACTTGCGCTTGATCGGCACGGTCCTCTTGCTTCTCGCCTGCGTGGCCGCGCTCGCAATACTCGCCAGCACGGATGCGGGCGGCATTCCCGGGCTGCGCGGGGCTCTCCTCCTCGTCAATCGCGTGCAACGCAGCCTCTACGGCGAGCTCGCCGCTGCCGTCGACGGCCTCAAGAGTGGGGCGTCGGCTTGGCCGCTCTTCGCGTTGCTCGGCATCTCCTTTCTCTACGGCGTCTTCCATGCCATAGGTCCCGGCCACGGCAAGATCGTGATCTCCTCCTATCTCGTCGCCAAAGGCAGCCGATTCCGGCGCGGCTTGGCGCTCTCCTTCGCAGCCGCCCTGGTGCAGGCAGCCTCGGCGATCCTGCTGGTGGGCCTGCTCGCCATGGCCCTCAAGCTCAGCCGCTTCGAGATCAACAACCAGAGCATCCTCCTCGAGGAGGGCAGCTACGGCCTCGTCATGCTGATCGGGCTGTGGATGTTGGTCTCGATCCTCTGGGGCGGGGCGGGCGTCGGCCATGAGCATCACGGCGGGCACCGCCACGCCCATCATGTCGATCCGGTCGCACCCGCAATCGTCGGGGGAAGACGCGGCAGAGCGCTCCGCGGCGGCTTGGCCGTCGTTCTCGCCACCGGCATCCGGCCCTGCAGCGGCGCCATCCTCGTCCTCCTTTTTTCGCTCGCGCAGGGCATGTTCCTCACCGGCGTGGGGGCTGCCATCGTCATGGCGGTCGGCACCGGGGTGACCATCTCGGGGCTCGCCGTCCTCGCCGTCTTCTCACGACGGACGGCGATCCGCATCGCAGGCGAGAACTCGCTCTGGCAAGCCCGCATCCACACCGGCCTCGCCATCCTCAGTTCCTTGCTCGTGATCGGCACGGGTCTCCTCTTCCTGCTGGCGACCGCCAACCAGCAATCCTCGCTCTGAGCGCATCCGTGGCGCGGGCGTGGCGCGCGAGGCCCCGTCGGGGATGACTGAGCGAGGGCCGCAATGTCCGCAGCACTCCGCCCGGGCGGCGATCTTGCGTTGACTCTCCCGCGTGGCGGTCAAATACTGCCCGTGGGCGATAGGCCCGCGACAACCGGCCGCAGAGCCGGCAACAGGGCAGGGAGGCAAACATGAGGACCTCGCGCAGGTCGCTTCTCAAATATTCGGCATTGAGCGTCGCGGCGCTCGGCTTCGGCGGGAGGCTCGCGCGCGCCGAGGACGAGACGATCCCCATCGGAGTCCTCTACGACCTCTCGGGCCCCTTCGCCGCGGCGGGCTCGGTCGCCTCCTCGATCGGCGCCCAGATCGCCATCGATCTCGTCAACGAGCGCGGCGGCGTTGCCGGCAAGTACAGGGTGGTCGCGGTCAGCGCCGACTCGCAAAGCAAGGCCGACGTCGCGATCAACGAGGCCGAGCGGCTGATGAGCCAGGAGAAGGTCAACATCATCCTCGGCGTCTATTCGAGCGCGCATGCGGTGCCGCTTGCCGCCAAATGCGAGGAGGCGAAGAAGATCCTGTGGATCACCACCGCGGTGGCGACCTCGGTGTTCAAGGGCAAGAACCTGCACTACGTCTTCCGCGCGCAAATCCACTCCGACCAGTACGGCCAGGCCGGGGCCGGCTTCCTCGCCGAGCATGCCAAGGCGAAGCTGGGCGCCGAGCCCAAGGACGTGAAGGTGGCGATCATCAACGAGGACGGCCCCTACGGCGCCGGCTGCGGCGATGCCGACGATCGTTATTGCAAGGAGAAGGGCTTTCCCATCGTGCTCAAGGAGGCTTATTCGGCGAGTGCCCCCGACCTCTCCTCGCTCGTGACCAAGCTCAAGCGCGCGCAGGCCGACGTCATCTTCCACACCGGCTACAACCCGGACATCACGCTTTTCCTGCGCCAGGGACGCGAGTCGGGACTGCGCTTCAAGATGCTGATCGGCAACGGCGCCGGCTACAGCCAGCTCGACAAGCTGCGCGCGACCTTCCACGACGACATCAACGACTTCTGCGACATCGATCCGGTACCGGCACAGCTTCTCGACGCCAAGACGCTGGCGCCCGGGCTCGGCGAGCTCATCAAGATCATGGTCGAGCGCTACAAGGCCAAGACCCATGCGGATGACGTTCCGCCGCACGTGTCCATGGGCTTCAACCAGGCCTGGATTCTGCTCAACGCCGTGCTGCCGGTGGCCAAGGCGAAATACGGCGGCTTCGATCCTGAGGCGATCCGCAAGGCGGCCCTCGACGTCGACATACCGCCCGGCGGCACGATCCAGGGCTACGGCGTCAAGTTCTTTCCCCCCGGCACGGAGCTCTCGGGCCAGAACGAGCGCTCGACCCCCGTCGTCATGCAATACAACGGCGAGCACATCGCCGTGGTGTGGCCGACCAACATCGAGACGCAGCCGCCCGTCCTCCCGCTGCCGGCCTCCTCGCCCTATGCCATGCGCGCATAGATGCTGGCGGTCGCGGGCCTGTCGAAGCGCTTCGGAGGTTTCCTCGCGGTCAATCTGGTGTCCTTCGAGGTGCGCGAGGGCGAGATCCTGGGCCTCATCGGTCCCAACGGATCGGGCAAGAGCACGATCTTCAATCTGATCGCGGGCGCGATGCGGCCGACGAGCGGCTCGATCCGCTTCGCGGACGTGGAGATCGGCGGTTTGCTGGCGCACCAGATCTGCCGGCGCGGCATCGCGCGCACGTTTCAGATCCCGCGGCCGTTTCGCAAGCTCTCCCTCGTCGACAACGTGACGCTCGCGGCCCATTACGGCAAGGGCGGCGGGACGAGCCGTGCCGCGGCGCGCCGCGCGGCTGAGGAGGCGCTTGAGCTCGTGGGATTGCCGGGCGACGGGAACGCCACGGCCGACGGGCTGGGTGCGGCCGCGCTCAAGAAGCTCGAGCTCGCCCGCGCGCTTGCGACCAAGCCGCGCCTGCTGCTCGCGGACGAAAGCCTGGGCGGGCTCGATGCGGCGGAGACGGAGCGCGCCGCCGACCTGCTCGAGGGCATCCGCAGCCGCATGGGCATCACCATCGTCTGGGTCGAGCACATCATGGGCGTCTTGATGCGGATCGTCGACCGCGTCATCGTGCTCGACCACGGCGAGAAGATCTTCGAGGGGCTGCCGGGCGAGGCCGCGCGCGACGCGCGCGTCGCGGAAGTCTACCTCGGCCGCAAACGGGCCTGAGCCGGCGATGCTGTCCCTCGTCGCGGTCTCCGCCGGCTACGGCTCGTTCCGCGCCCTCTTCGATGTCTCCCTCGAGGTGGCGGCGGGCGAGGCGGTCGGCGTGATCGGTCCCAACGGCGCCGGCAAGACGACGCTGATGCGCGTCATCTCCGGGCTGATTTCGCCGCGCGCGGGCGAGCTCACCATGGAAGGCCGTTCGCTCGCGGGCGTGCCGGCGCACCGCATCGTCGAGCGCGGGATCGCCCACGTGCCGGAGAACCGGCGGCTCTTCCCGCGCCTGAGCGTCGAGGACAATTTGCGCATCGGCAGCTTCATTCCCGCGGCGCGCCGGCATTTCGCGGAACGACTCGCCTGGGTCTACGAGCTCTTCCCGCGTCTCGAGGAAAGGCGCGGCCAGCTCGCCGGCACGCTTTCGGGCGGCGAGCAGCAGATCTGCGCGATCGGGCGCGCGCTCATGTCGCGGCCGAAGCTCCTGCTGATGGACGAGCCCTCCGCCGGCTTGGCGCCGCAGGTCGTCGAGCAGGTCTTCGACCTCGTCCGCCGCATCCGCGGCGAGGGGCTGACCGTGCTCATCGTCGAGCAGAACGTCCAGCAGGTGCTCGACATCGTCGACCGCGCCTATCTTCTCGAGGTGGGCAGCATCCGGCTTGCCGGAAGCTCCGCCGAGCTCAGGGACAACGCCTTCATCCGCAAGGCCTACATGGGGCTGTAGAGGGACATGGACATCTACCTCCTCGAAGCGGTGGTGAACGGCCTCTTGCTCGGCGGCGTGTTGGCGCTTTTGGCGCTGGGGCTCAACCTCATCTTCGGCGTGATCGACGTGGTCTGGATCGCCTATGCCGATCTCGTCATGTGCGGCATGTACGGCGTCTACTGGCTGCACGCCTATTTCGGCTGGCCGCTGGCGCTCGCATGCGTCGCGGCGATCGTGGGCGTGGCGCTGCTCGGCCTCCTCGTGCATCTCCTCATCATCGCCCCCGTGCTCGGCTCGGCACCCATCAATCAGCTGCTCGCGACCGGCGGCCTGCTCTATTTCCTGCAAAGCTTTGCCACGCTTCTGTTCGGCACCGACTTCCGCAACATCGGCGTGCGCCTGCCGGTCATCGAGCTGGGCGGCATATTCATCAGCTACGCGCGCCTCATCGCCTTCGCGGCAGCACTCCTCGGAGCCACGGCTCTCTATCTCTTCCTCAAGCGCAGCTATCTCGGCACCGCCATCCGCGCGATCTCGCAGGACCGCGAAGTGATGGGCCTCATGGGCGTCGACCAGCGCCGCATCTATCTCATCACGTCCGCGATCGGCGGCGCCTTGGCCGGGCTGGCCGCGTGCCTGTTGGCTCTGCAGTACGACGTCCATCCCTTCATCGGCAATACTTTCGGGCCGCTCACTTTCATGATCTGCGTGCTCGGCGGCCTCGGCAACATGCTCGGCGGGTTCATCGCCGCCTTCATCATCAGCCAGATCATCGCGATCGGCGGCTATTATTCCTCGACGGAGCTCTCCTACGTGCTCGCCTTCACGCTCTTCATCGTGCTCATGATCGCCCGGCCGCGCGGGATCCTCGCGCGATGAGAGCGTGGCATCCGGCAGCGCTGGTCGGCCTCGCCGCACTCGTGGCGCTTCCTTTCGTGGTACCCGTCTATTTTCTCCACATGCTGATCCAGATCCTGCTGTGGGGCTTCATCTACACGGCTTGGTCGCTCATGGGCCGTTTCGGCTTCGTTTCGCTCGGCCACGGCGCCTTCATGGGGATCGGCGCCTATGTCCCGGCACTCCTGTGGAATTACGAGGGCGTGACACCTTGGCTCAGTATCCCGTTGAGCATGCTGCTCTCGGCACTCCTTGCCCTCGTGATCGGCTATCCCTGCTTCCGCCTCAAGGTCGTCGGTCACTATTTCGCGCTGGTGACGCTGGCACTCGGACAAGTGGTCATGCTCACCATCGTCGCCGCGCGCGACATCACCGGCGGCTCGCTCGGCATGACGCAGAAGCTCGCCGGCCATTCCTGGTATGCCCTGCAATTCCCCGAGAAGGGCTATTTCTACGGGGTGGCGTTGGTCGTATGGCTCGGCGGCCTCGCCACTTGGCGTTGGCTCGACCGCGGCGTCGGCCGCGAGGCCTTGCAAGCGATCTCGGAGGACGAGGAGGCGGCCGCCGCAGTCGGCATCGATGTGATGCGCGAGAAGCTCCGCGTCACGGTGGTGAGCGCCGTGCTTACGGCATTGGGCGGTGCGCTCTATGTGCAGTACCTGATGTACCTCAACCCCGAGACGGTCTCCGGCATCGGCGTGTCGCTGCAGATCGTCTTCGCCGCGATCGCGGGCGGCATGTATACGCCCCTTGGGCCCACGGTCGGCGCCCTCCTCACCATTGCGCTGACCGAGGGTTTGAGAGTCTGGTTCGGCATCAGCTTCGTCGGCGCGGCCAACACGATCTACGGGATACTCCTCGTGCTCTTCATCATTTTCATGCCGCGCGGCATCCTCGGACTCTTCGAGACCTTGCGCGCGCGCCGCGCGCGCGCTGCTGCCGTAGCGGCGCAGTAGCGCGCCGTCGGCTGCACCCGCGAGGTTTTGACGTGACGGCGAGAGCAAGTTCCGATTGCATAGGCGCAGCGCGTGCTTCGAGACGCGGTGCTTCGCACCGCTCCTCAGCATGAGGCAGGTTCATGATTGCACAAAGAACCTCCTCAGCCTGAGGAGCACCCAAAGGGCGCGTCTCGAAGGCCGCACCGATTCCATCCAGCCGGAACTTGCCCTAGCGTCGCGATTCGGAAGTTCGTCTCAGCCGAAAATAACCGTCATTGCGAGCGCAGCGAACCCCGGCGTACGCCGGGGCAGCACGCCTGGTGCGAAACCCTTTCTGGATTGCTTCGGCGCCCTTCGGGCGCCTCGCAATGACAAGTGTTCTCCTGATGTCGTGAATTTCAAAGCAAGGACGCTAGCACTCTCGCGGCGGCTCACCCGCGCCGGTAGCTCAATTTGCAGTGGCGCAGGCCCATGCGGCCGGTCCCGTCGAGGGTCGTGCCGGTGATCTTCCCGCTGAATTCGATCGGGTATTTGCCGACCTTGCCGTTCTCGCCTTGACCGGTGACCGTGAAGTTGCCGTCCGCGTCCACCTTGCCGCTGTAAACCTCGTGGCCGCGGGTGCCATAGCCCGGCACATCGTAATCCCCCGACACACGGCCGTCGGCAACCGTGAACGGACGGACCTCAGTCTCGAAGGCGGGCCCGTAAGCACTCGCCTCGCACGACATGGTACCGCGCCAGGTGCCATTGTAGGCGCCGACGCCCGCAGCCCGAGGTAGGGCCGCGGGCGTCACCGCAGCCGGTGCCGGCGTCGGCACCTTCGCTACGACGGCGGCCGCCTGCTGCGCTTTCTCCTGCGCTTGCTCTTTCTCGCGCTCGCGCTCCTTGTCCTTCCGCGCCTGGTAGACCTCGGTGTCCTCGAGCGCGATGGTCGCCACATAGGCGAGCGCGTCGCCCTTCAGCTCGACGGCGTACCAGTCTCCGCCCTTCACCTTGCCGGCGACATGCACGCGCTCGCCGTCTTTGAGCCGGCCCACTTGCTTCGCCGCGATGTCGGGCGCCTCGCGCATGGGGGCGGCGCGCGCGGCGACCATGTAATTGTCGATCACCTCGAGCTCGGGGGCGGGGGCGGCTTTCGCCGGCGGTGCCAAAGCCGCCGTTTGCGCCGCCTTCATGGCGGCCAGCCGGTTGCGCGCGACCGCCGCGAAGTCGCCGTTCGGATATTTCTCCAGATACGCCTCGAAATCCGCCGCGATCGCGCTGTCCTTGATCGATTTCCAGAACGCAAGCTCAACCTCGCGGTCCGAGGTGCCCGTCGGTGCTGCGGCGGGTGCAGCAGCCGGCGCGGCGGCTGCCGGCAGCGCGGGAGCCGCTATCGGTGTCTCGCTCTTTGCGGGCGGAGCGGCGATAGCACTTGCGTCCGCGGAGGCCGGGGGCGCGGGAGCAGGGTTTGGCTCGGCAGCGGCGGGAGCCGCTGGTGGCGTCGTCTCCTTCTGGGGCGCTGTCGCTGGTGCCGCAGCGCTCGCTTGGGTCGAGGTGTCTCCCGTCTTGGGCGCTGTTCGTTCCGTGCCGCCGCGCAGCGCGAAGACGGCCCCGGCTGCCGCCACGATGGCGGCCGCGGCGAGTGCGATGACCACGCCGCTCACGCGCCGGGCGGGCTTCGCCGCCGGAGACGGCTTGATCTCGTGCGGCTCGGGCGGGCCCTTGGTGCCACTCGGGGTGGTAGCGACCGGTCCCGGCTCGAGCGCTAGCTTGCCCGCTTCTGGCGGCGCTCCGATGAGCTGGGTGAGATCGGCGATGAGCCGCTGGAAGGGAGCCGAGGCGCCGCTGTGGTCCCAGGCCGAGAGGTCCACCGTTTGTACGTTCGTGAAACGCAATGGAGGGATGGTGTCGTCCAGGCGGACCGGAACCAGCTTCTTCCTCTCGATTGCGAAAGCGGCCTCGGCACGCACCCATTCCGAGCCCACGGAGTGTCTCGACCAGGCGACGATGACGGCTTTCGCCTCGGCCAGCGCC
>DATEQI010000376.1:0-14447 GCA_035272805.1 Alphaproteobacteria bacterium
GCCGTGCCGCCCGTCGCGCTGCTGGCGCTGCCGGTCGAAGCGCTAGCCGTCCCGCCCGAGGAGCTGCTGGCGCTGCCGGTGGAAGCACTCGCCGTGCCGCCGCTCGAGCTGCTCGCACTACCCGTGGATGCGCTCGCCGTGCCGCCGGTCGAGCTCGTGGCACTGCCTTTGGATGCGCTCGCCGTGCCGCCGGCCGAGCTGCTCGCGCTGCCCGTGGAGGCGCTTGCCGTGCCGCCGGTCGAGCTCGTGGCGCTGCCGGTGGAGGCGCTCGCCGTGCCGCCGGAGGTACTGCTGGCGCTGCCCGCAGACGCACTCGCGGTGCCGCCCGTGGCACTGCCCGCCGCGGCGGTGGCGCTGATGCTCGCCGAGACCGTGATGCTCCCGGCGGCATTGAGGGTGAGCGTGTTGCCGCTGCTCCAGCTCACCGGCGCGTTCACCGCGATCGTGCCCGCGGCGTTGCCGCTGGTGCCGGCGTTCGTCGTGGTGATGGTGACGTTGGTGGTGGCGAGATTGGTCGCCAGCTCCGTCGCCGAGATGTTCGAGGTCGTCGCCCCGCTGGTCGGCGTGTAGGTGTTGCCGACGAGCGTCTCGTTGCTGTCGGGGCTCGAGCTGATCGTCACGTCCGAGGGATCGAGCAGCCACGTCCCGGTCTTGCCCATGGGTGCGGTGGTATCGACGGCAAGGGCGCCTAGATTGAGCGTCGCGCCCGAGGTCTCGACCTCCCCGCCGTCGCCACCTTGCGGCCCGCCGCGCGCCGCGATCTTGCCGGCGACCGTGGTGACCCCACCCGAGATCACCGAGACCGTGCCGCCCGGGCCGGACCCGGTGGCCGAGGCATCGAGGCTCGAGGCCGCGTCCATGCTGACCGAGCTCGCCGCGAAATTGCCGATCGCGATCACACCACCCCCGCTCGGCCCCGTGGCGTTGATCGCAGCGCCTGCGAGCGTGATCGAGGCGGCGCTCACCGACGCCGTGCCGCCGGCCGTCGCCCCCGAGACGTCGATGGTGCCGGCAAGGTTGATGCTGTCGCTCGCCTCGAGCGAGACCACCCCGCCGTGCGAGACGAGCGAGTTGGCCTCGATGACGCCCGTGTTGTTGATGACGCCGCCCAAGAGGCTGCTCGCCGCCTGGGCCGACATCAGCACCCGCCCGTCGGGGGCGGCGATCAGGTTATGGTTCTCGATCAGCGCCTTGACCGTCGCCGGATCGACCGCGATGCCGACGAGGCCCTGGCCGCTGAAGTCGAGCGTCACTTTCTCGCCCGCCGCGAGCGCCACCGTGCCGAGCTGCGCCGAGATCACACCCTGGTTGATCACCTCGGGAGCGAGAAGCCCGATGTAGCCGCCCGCGGCCGCCGTGAGCGTGCCGTAGTTGACCACCGAGCCGGTCGAGCCGTTGCGCTGGAAGACGTAGTTGCCGGCGAGGAAGTTCGCGTCCGTGATGCTCATCGTGGAGGCGACCAGCGCGCCGACATTCACGCTGGCACCCGCGCCGAAGATCACGCCCGCGGGATCGAGCAGGAAGATCTGGCCGTTGGCGTGGAGCTGGCCATAGATCTGGGCGATCGAGCCGCCGAGCACGCGGTTGAGCGCCACCGCCGACGAGCTCGGCTGGTTGAAATCGACCTTGGCCTGCGAGCCGATATTGAAGCTCTGCCAGTTGATGATGGCGCGCGAGCTGGCTTGGTTGACGTCGAGGGTCGAGCCCGACTGGCTCAGCGTGACCTGGCCGGAGGCGACGTTGGCCCCGCTCGGCAGCGCGTTCGACGCCACCTGCGCAAGGGCCGCACTCGGGGTCAAAAGCGTGGTGACGAGGAGAAGCGCCTTGAGCTGGGCGTGCGGGCGCCGCCGCACCGCTACCAGGGGCGGCGCCAAGCCTCCCCGCGGCTCGCACGCACCTCGCGCGCGCCGACGGTACCTGCGCCGACTGCTCTGGCTCATTCCCCAGAGCCTCCCCTTTAGGGTGTGACCGTTCGCTCTCTTTTCTTAACGTACTTCCTTGTAACTTCCTAAGGCTTTTTGACCCTCTCTCTCAGCGCGTCCGAAGGCTGCGCGGAGCGCGCTCACGCCCCTCACCCTGAAGGGGCTAGTTGATGCACACAAATCCGAAGATCACCGGCAAATCATGATGTTGCGCTGTGCAAAGGTGCCTCGGACTGGCCGCGGTGCGTCCTTCGAGACGCTCGCTGCGCTCGCTCCTCAGGATGAGGTTAAGTCTTTATGCCACACACAAATCTCCTCATCCTGAGGAGCGCCCCGAAGGGGCGCGTCTCGAAGGACCCCCGATGGTTTTGCACGCATCGGGAGATGTGTGCATTAACTAGCCTGAAGGGGGAGAGGATAGGTGCGGGGGGAGACTCGATCTCAGAAGACGTAGCCGATCTGCAGCCAGAAGCGGTTCTTGGAGTGCTTGCCGTCGCTGTCATTGCCGTTGATGTCGTGGCCCGGATTGTCGCCGATCGCGCGGGCGTAGGTGGCCTTGGCCAGCAAGCCTGCGATCGGCGCCCAGCTCGCGCCGACGCCGGCACCCTGCAGCAGATAAAGGTTCGGCTGGCCCGGCACGGTCTGCCAGCCTGACCAGGTGCTCTCGTGCAGCTCGATCCCGCCCACGTCGTAAAAGCCGATCAGCTGCAGGCCGTCGAGAACTTGGTGGCGCAGCTCGAGCGTGCCCACGCCACCACTGTCGCCGGTCGCCTCGGTGACCGGATAGGCGCGCACGCCGTCGGGTCCGCCGAGCGAGAGCTGCTCCGAGCTCTCCAGGTTCTTGAAGGCGAGCTGGCCGGAGAAGGCCATATAGAGCTCGGTATGCTCGAAGAGCGTCTGCACCCGCGCGAGATTGGCGCTGAGCTTGCCGTAGGTGCCGCTCGAGCGCGCCGTCACTTGATCGGCGGCGAGGTCGGCGGCCACGGCGCTGCGGTCGAGCGAGCCGATGGTGGCACCTATGCCGAAGTTGTTGAGGCCGCCGCCGAGGAACTGGTCCGGCCAGAGCCCGACGAGGCGCAAGTTGCCGACCTCGATCGCATGATTGGTGGTGTCGGTACCGAGCGCCCAATCGACGAGCCGCTTGTGGTCGAAGCTGGCAAGTGCCGTAAGTGCCAAGTCGGGGGTACGGCGGATCGGGTAGGCCGCGGTGAGGCCGCCGGTGTAGGCGTAGCCGCCTTCGTCCAGCATGTCGAAGGGCACGCCGAGATGGAAGAGGAGTTCCGAGCCGTTGATCCCAAGCGTCAGCCCCGACGTCCCGACCGGCATCTGGAATGCGAGCCGGCTATAGGTGCTCCCACTCGTCTCGAGTGCGGTAAGCGTGCCCTGCTCGCCGAGCCCGAAGGGATCGTTGACCGAGGCGCTCTCGATCAGCCGGTGCGCGCCGGCAAAGCGCTGGCCCGCGTTGTCCGCCTGCACCAGGCCCGAGAACAGCGGCCGGTCCAGGAGCTTGAGATCGGCGTTCGTCTCGCCCGCATTGGCACCGGGCACGAGCGTCGCAGTCGCGGCCACGCCGGGAAGCTCGTTGAGGACCGCCACCCCCTCCTGAATGGCCTGGGGATGCACGGCCTCGCCCACCGGCGCGCGCGCGCCGACGATGCCGGTCGCGAGTGCGGGATCGAGCCGCGTGACGCTCGCGGGATCGACCGTGATGGCGCCCAGCGTGCCCTCGAGCACGATGATCTCGACCACGCCGTTCTCGAGGGTCTGTTGCGGAAGATAGGCGCGCGCGAGGACATCGTGCGCGCGATAAAACTCGCTGATCCTGCCCGCCGCCTCCTGCAGCTCGCCGAGCGTCACCCGGCGGCCCACATAGTCCTTGAGCAGAGCCTTGAGGGTGGCCTCGGGGAATTGCGTGGCACGGATATGGAAGTCCGTGACCAGAAATGTCGCGCCGCCCGGCACGGGGACCGCCTGCGGCGGGATCGTGAGCGGCGGGGGGAGCGTCTGCGGCACGGGCGGCTGAACCGTGGGACCGAGCTCCTTGAGCAGGGTGCCCGAGCTGGGCGGCGTCTGCGCAAGCGCGGACGATGCCAAGAGAGCAAGTGCGATGCCGGCCGACGCAAGGAGCCCGCGCGGCCGGCGACCGACGCGGCCCGCGACGCTGTCCGCCGCTCGCGGCGAGGCGCGTCGCTCCGTTGACGTATCCACCTTGCCTCCGCCCATTCCCCCCTCAATCGATCGAGCGCGGCGGTTCCAGCGTTTCCGTTGCGTCGTGAAAGACCTTATTGACGACCCCAGCACCTGTCAATTGCGGCGACCCGCGGCAATGGCCGCACCTCCGAGATGCGCCGAGCGCCCGGAAAGAAGCGTGAAAGAGACTGGCGTGGGGCCGGGTAGTGGGTCACGTTGCTCAAGTCCTCATCCTTCGAGACGCGTCGCAAGCGCGACGCTCCTCAGGATGAGGACTCGGTGTTTAGGGTTCCACCTCATCCTGAGGAGGCCGCGAAGCGGCCGTCTCGAAGGATGAGGTGAAACTGACCCATTACCTGGGCCGCGCCGCTTAGAATTGTCCGCGCGGGATCCGGAATATGTCGGGATTGGTGTGGTCGAGGATATAGGAGAGCTTGAGCGAGATCGGCTGCGGCTGGGCCTGCTCGCCGGCGGCCTTCTCCGCCGGCCCGCCGGTCAGCACCAGGAGCGTCATGCGGCTCTGCTGGTCCTCGCCGCGAAAGACCACGATCGAGCCGTTGGCGAGCTTGGCGTTGGCGACGACGCTGTCGCTCTTGTAGCCGGCGGCGAGGAAATAGTCGCGCAAAGCGTTGGCGACGTTGAGCACATTCTCGGCCTTGGCCTTGGGGTCGATCTCGCTGCCCCACACCACATTGACCTGGATCAGGCGCTTCGAGCGGTAGCCGAACACGTAACCGACGCGCGCCGGCCCGCCGCCGGACAAGAGATCCTTGACCGTGACGGTGAGGTTCTGCGTCTTCTCGGCGGCGTTCTCGCCCCGCACGATGGCGCTTTCCGCGACGCCGAAGTCCTTCTGGATCGCGGCACTCACTTGCGCCTCGGTCATGCCGAAGTGGGCCGCGCGAAAGCCCTCGACCTTGACCGGCTCTGCCGTCTCCTGCGCCGGAGGCTGCCCGGGTGCTGACGGCGGCGTCTCGGCCCGCAGCACGGCGGGTGCGGCGCAAAGCCACGCCGCGGCGACGAGGGTGCCGAGCTTAGAGCGAGCTCTCACGTTGGTACCTCCGTCGCCGCCAAGTCCGCGAGTGCCCCGAGTCGCATCAGCGACAGCAGATGGGCATAGATGAGCGCGAGCCAACCGCGCCGGCGCCAGGCGATGAAGAGCTCGTCGGGCAGCTCGCCGAAACGCTTCTCGTCGACCACCCGGAAGCCGCCGAGCGAGGTGCGCCGGCCGGAGGGTAGGGCGAGATCGGCGCGGTTCTCCACCAGGAGCGCGCGCTCGGCCAAGGCGTCGACGAATTGCCGCGTCTCCTCGTAGCGGGCCTGGTAGGCGGCGCAGAACTGGAGCGCGCGCTGCGTGAGCGCGCTCGGCTGGCCAGCGCGGAAAAATGCCTCCCCACCCTCGGCCAGATAGGCGCCGGAGGCCTCGTCGATGCAAAGCACGAGCTGGTCGCCCTCTGGCGAGGGCCTGAGCTGGAAGATGAAGGGATAACGGCGCACGTAGGCCGGTACGTAGGCGCCGCGCCGCCAACTCCCGTCAGCAGCGACGAAGAGGTTCTCGCCCGGTGCCAAGCCCAGCACCGCCACCGACATGGCCGGCTCCGAGGTGGTGAAAACGATGGGATAATGGGCCTGGGCCTGAGCGTACTCGTCGATCGTCAGCGGCACGGAGGCGGCAGCCTGGGCGAAGGCGAAGCTTGCGATCCTCTGAAAGCCCGCGCGGCCGTCGAGCTCGGCATCGAGCGCGCGCGGCCGCTTGTAGAGCACGGGGATGTCCGCGGCCGGCGGTGGCGTCCGCCCGTCGCTCCCCTTCGACGACGCCGCCACGCCCGGTGCTTCCAACTGCTTTTCGCCCACGCTCGCTCCCCGACCGGATCCCGAATGCGAGGTTTTCTTTCTGAGACCGCAAAGCATGGCCCGGCGGATAGCCTACCCTTTCTGCGCGTCCCTTTGAATATCCATTTCCCATTCGCGGCAAACGCCCCGCGGCCCCCCGCCCCTTGTCCTGTCGCGCCAAAGATCATCCTCGTCCTCCGCCATTGCGCGGCTTGGGCACCCTTGGGCTTCGCCGGCGGCTCTACCGGGTCGATAAATTCCCGACCTTCCTCGAAAAACTGCCGCCGGAAGATTGCCGGGATCACCGAGGCCGAACTCACCTTGCGTCGATCGCTTCATTGTCCAACCCCCTTCTCTTGGGCGGACTCTACTCAAATCTGGAGGAGTTTTGGGGGCTCAGCTCACGGGCTTTTCGGGTCGCGTTGATGCAGATCAATGTCGGCGGCATGGTTATCCCGTTTTAATTACGATAATGAAAGCATGCTAACGGAGGACGGCTATGCGTTCATTTGCTATTTTTGCGGTGGCGGCCGCTTTGATCGCGCCGGTACCGGCGGCGTGGGCGGACGGCGCCCTGGCCGTGGGCGGAGGAAGTTTTGGGTTTTCGCGCAATCATGAAAGCACGAGCCACGCTGAGAAGTTGGCGCTGGATAATTGCGGCAACCCCCAATGCCATATCGTGATGACCTTCTCGCATTCGTGCGCAGCCTACGCCCGTTCGCCCAATGGACACGAGGGGTGGGCGGTGCGCCCGAATGAGGAGGGCGCCCGTGGTCGTGCCATAGAGAACTGCGTTGAGCATGGCGGCCACGACTGCGCGGTGCAGACCAATCTAGGCTACGAGTGCGACGGGTTCTGAACCAGGGTTTGAGCATTCTACGCGAGAGCGAGCTGGACCCTGGATATAGGACCGTTGCTTAAGGTGTGAAGCATCCTGCTCCGTCGCAATCGATGGAGCGAGAAACGCCGAAGTCACGCTCAGCTGCTCGGCCGGCTTGCCTAACAGGTCCCTTCGCGTGCCGGCTCGGTGCCGACGGCACGGAGATTCCGGCACTAGCTGTTGGTAGTGGGTCACGTTGCCCAAGTCCCCATCCTTCGAGACGCGTCGCGAGCGCGACGCTCCTCAGGATGAGGACTTGGAGCTTGGCTTTCACCTCATCCTGAGGAGGCCGCGAAGCGGCCGTCTCGAAGGATGAGGTGAAACTGACCCACTACCTACCTGTTCCCGCCGTTGCCGAGGATTGCCTTCTGAGATAGCCTGCGCTTGGCGAGGCCGATGCTTTAGTAAGTTCATCGGGGGCGCGAGTGAAACGCTCAACGGACAGCCCTACGTCATCGCTTGCGCAAGCGCCGCTCGCAAGCGCAAACGACCGATCGCCGAATTTATCGGGCGCGCAGGCGCGATACCCGGCCGGAGACGAAAGCGTCAGACAAGGACCCACGCGGTGACAACGACCATTCCCGAGCTCAAGGCCAACGCGGCCGGCGCCGTGCTGGCGATATGGACCGACATCGCGCCGGAGCTTGAGGCTGATTTCAACGAGTGGTACTGGCGCGAGCATCTGCCCGAGCGGCTTGCGGTGCCCGGCTTCCGCCGCGGCCGGCGCTACCGCGCCGGCGCCGGGGCCCCGCGGTACTTTGCTTGCTATGAGCTGGATTCCGTCGATGTTCTCGGTACCCCTGCCTATCTCAAGCGGCTCGATAATCCGACGGATTGGACGCGCCGCGTCATGCCCGGCTTTCGCAATACCACGCGCGCGCTCGTGCGGGTCATCACGACGCTCGGTCGCATGTCGGGCGCTGTAGCGCTGAGCGTGCGCGTCACGCCGGCCGAAGACCGGCGCGCCGATCTCGAAGCCCATCTGCGGCGCACTCTCCTGCCCGCACTTCACGCCCGTCCCGGCATCGTTCGAGTTCAGCACTGGCAGGCGGAGCCGATGACGGCGCGCTCGACGATTGAGGCCGCACTGCGCGGCGGCAGCGATGGAACCTGCGACTGGGTCGTGATCGTCGAGGGAGCAAGGCCCGAAGATCTCGAGGCGATCCGGGATGAGCTCGTCGCCGCGACCTCGCCCCTCGTCGCGGGTATGACTCGGCCGCCTATCGCTGCCACCTATAACTTGCTCTGCAGTCTGGAGGCGGGCCCGTGAGGACGCGGTCTTCCGGCTCTGCGGCGCATCGTCGCCGGCTATGCTCGCGATGATGACAAGATCGGAACCCACCGACCTTTGAGCAAGGATGCGCCGGTTTCCGGCCCGGTTCAGTAGAGCGGCGCGGTTCGCTCGCTTCCGCTGCTCGGCGATCATTACGTTCGTGCCTGCGTATTCGGTACACACAGGTGTCCAGGTGACGGAAACCCCCGCAAGCGGCGCAGAACGCTTCGATGTCGTCGTCCTGGGCGGCGGCGGCGCCGGCCTCGCGGCCGCCATCGCTGCGCGCGAGACCGGCCGGAGCGTGGCACTCTTGGAGAAGAACGCGGCACTCGGCGGCTCGACGGCTTGGTCGATCGGTTCCTTGACCGCGACCGGGACGCCGCACCAGCGCCGCCGCCGTATCGACGACAATCCGCGGGACCACTGGGCGGACATGGCGCTGTTCGCCGACGCCGCACTCGCCGCGCGCGACAACGATGAGCTGCGCCGTATCCTCTGCGACGAAGTGCCGGAGGCGTTCCGCTGGCTGCTGTCGCTCGGCGTGCGCTTCACCGGGCCGATGCCGGAGCCGCCGCATCGCAAGCCGCGCATGCACAACGTTCTGCCGAACTCGCACGCCTATATCTATCACCTTGAGCGGCGCGCGCGGCGCGTCGGCGTCGAAATCCGGCTCGCGACGCGCGCCGATGCCCTGGTAATCGAAGGCGAGCGCGTCGTCGCGGTTGATTGCGAGACCGCTCTTGGCCGCCGGCGCTTTTTTGCGCGAGCCGGCATCGTGCTCGCGGCGGGCGACTTCACCAACAGCCCCGAGCTCAAGGCCGAATTCATGGGCGCGCAAGAGGCCAAGGTCGAGGCCGTCAATCCCACCGCCACCGGCGATGGCCAGCGTCTCGCCCTGCGGCTTGGCGCCCGCATCGTCAACGGCGATCTCGCCCTGGGGCCGGAGCTGCGATTTATTGCGCCGGCGCGCCCTACCCTGGTGCGCCGCCTGCCGCCCTGGCGCGCGCTCGCCGCCGCCATGCAGTGGTCGCTCGACCACGTGCCCCCCGCGATCCTGCGACCGCTCATGATGGGCTTCCTGACCACGACCCTCGCGCCTTCGCCGACGCTGTTCGAGCATGGCGCGATTTTGGTCAACAAAACCGGCGGGCGCTTCTGCGACGAACGCGGCCGGCCGGCCTATGCGCTGCCGGACCAGCCCGACAAGGTCGGCTACATCGTCATCGACGGCCGCATCGCCAAGCTGTTCTCGGCTTGGCCGCATTTCGTATCGACCGCGCCGGGCGTCGCCTACGCCTACGTCCCCGACTATCGCCGCAACCGCCCGGACGTCTACGCCGAAGCCCCGACGCTAGACGCATTGGCCCGGCGGCTCGGATTGGACCCGGCGGCGTTGGCGCGGAGCGTGGCCGCGACGCACGCCGCACCCGGCAGCAACGCGCCGCCGGTGCCAGCACTCGCCGACGCGCCATTCATCGCGCTCGGGCCGGTGAAATCGGTCTTCGTGCACAACGAGGGCGGGCTGGCGGTGGACGCGAGCCATCGCGTGCTGGGCCGCGGCGACAAGCCGATTCCGGGACTTTACGCCGCCGGCGCCACGGGCCAGGGCGGGCTGCTGCTCAAGGGCCATGGCCACCATCTGGCCTGGGCATTCGTCTCGGGACGGCGGGCCGGACGGATCGCCGCGACCGCGACGGGCGCCTAGATCGCGTCCGCCAGCAACCAAATTCGAACCGGCGATCGAGCAGAAAACCGCCAGGACGCTCGGGCTTGCAATTCCAGAATCGTTCCTGCTGCGCTCTGACGAATTGCTCGAATGAAGGCGGTTCGCTTCATTTCGCTTATTCGCGCGCGTGCCGGTCGATTTGTCGGTTTGATAATCGCGCTCGGTCCCGCTCCTTCTTCTTCTCAATTCGACCAGGGCGGGACGCCCTTTCTCTCGCCAGGCTTGAGACCGCCCAGGTGATCCAACACTGCGCGGTAGCTCGGGTCCGTCGGCCGGTATTCCAAATGGCCGAGCGCGTAGTTCGTCTCGGGGCCGCCGTAGATGTCGATGACGATCGTGCCGTCGGGTTTCATCGCCGCCATGCCGATCTCGCGCGGGAATTGATCCGCGTCCGTCGGCGCGTCCCCGCCGGCGTACGCGACCGCAATGCCGATCAGCAAAGCGCCGATAACCGGCATGAGCCGTCTTTTGGTCATGTCACGTCCTTTGCCCGCGAAAGTCCCGTCAGCCGATCTTACCCCGCCCGCCCAACGGCGCTTGCCCGAGTCCGATTTGGATCAGTCAACGGCCGTCACTCGCGGCAGGCGGCGTCTCCGGGATGTGCCATTAGCGACCGTCAATCTTCGCGCGGCCGACATCGAGCCGCACTACTTAAACGCCCTTTAAGATGGATCACCCGCTCCCCGCCCTTGCAGGGACAAGCTTTGCGGGCGATGACAGCGGTGGACTACGGCGCCACCGGGTCGTTCGTGAATCCCGCACGATCAAGGGCGCGCCGGACGCTGCCTGATGCTTTCGCGCTCTCAAGGAATGCCGTGACATAGGCGAGTGCGTTCGGCCGATTCTTTGGAATCGCGATGGCGATGCCGGTCTTCTGGAAGCCGCCGTCGACAATGCGTGAGCCTGGCAGCGCGGCAACAAACGGCGGCAGGGAATCGCGCGACAGTGCAAACGCGTCCGCCTTGCCGTTCTGCAGCATATCCACTGCTTCCTTGACCGACGTTGCGGCGCTGATCGTTGTGTTTTTCAGCGATCGGCCCGCGGCTCGAATTGTCGTCGTATTGGCGATGCCAACAACGCGAACATTCGGTCGGTCAACCTCTGCGACGGTTCTAATGCCGGACGCACCGGTGACCATGTACGTGCTCTCGACTAGGAAATACGCTGGGCCAAAGTCCACTCGCTTCTTGCGCTCTTCGTCGACCGGCATAAAGGCGACATCAATCGCGCCGGATTCCGTAGCATCGGTCACGAGGCCTGAGTTCGGCGCCATCATAAACTCAATTGGAACTCCAAGCTTCTGCCCTAGCTCGTTGGCAAGATCGACAGTGACGCCGCGTGGTTGGCCGTTCGCGTCCTTGACGACGAAGAAGGCGGACGGCGAGGGCGCGAACACCACGCCGACGCGAAGCTTGCCGGTGGGAATGAGTTCTTTCACTGCTGCACTCTCTTCAGCCAAGACACCTGAGCTGGAGATCAGCGCGGCCAAAATTATTCCGTACAATCCAATACGTTTCACAAGCTCCTCCCCGGCTCTGTCAGGGACTCCCCAGTTGATCCCCGAACCGGCGCGAATATTCACCTTTTCCAACCTTCCTACAAGACAGACGCAAGGTGCGCACGGCTACCAGCACCTCGGGCAGCCAATACAGTGGGGGCGCTGATCAGGTCCGATGCCCGAAATGGGTCATCCTGGGCCACGCGCCCAGGTCAGTGGCGCGGCAACTATTCCTTTAGCTCCGGACGCGCCCGCACGCTGCCGGCACCGCGGCTTCGTGCCAAAAGCGGCCATTTCGCCGGTGGCCGAGACGCCAGGGGCGTACCCACACGGCCGGCTGCACTGTGAATTATCGCCCAAACTTCGGGGGCCCGCGTGCTATCGTTTGGCTGTTCATAGAGGGACCACAGCCGCGGAGGGAATTCGTATGAGACGCCGCGAGTTGATCACGCTTCTTGGCGCCGCCGCCGCGTGGCCGCTGGCCGCGCACGCGCAGCAAATCGGAAAATTGCCGCGTATCGGTGTCTTGGTGTCCGCATCGCCCCCACATCCATTCGCCGACGCTTTCTGGCAAGGTCTGCACGCCCTGGGCTACTCGGAAGGCCAGAATATAACGGTCGAGTTCCGCTATACCGAGGGGCGAAGCGATCGCGCCGCCGAGCTTGCTGGCGAGCTCGTCCGGCTCAAAGTCGATGTGATCGTTGCCCATTTCACCCCGGCGGTTAGAGCCGCCATGGGAGCCACGCAAATGATCCCGATCGTGATGGCGCCGGCTGGCGCCCCCTTGCAAACCGGCTTTGTCAGCAGCTTGGCTCACCCTGGCGGGAACGTTACAGGACTATCGGCCATGGATGCGGAGCTTGGAGGCAAGCGCCTGCAACTCCTCCGGGACCTCATTCCGAGCCTTGCCTGCGTTGCGGTTCTCGCATCAACCCCGGCCACCGACCCGTTTAGCGGACCCTTCGTAGAGGACCTACGTTTGGCCGCCACGAGGGCCGGCCTCCGGCTGGAGCCGGTACTGGTCAGCGGCCCCGATGAGTTCGAAAGCGCCTTCGCGGCAATGGCAAAGGCCGGTGCGCAGGCGGTGATCGTCCAACCGCTCTTCGACCCGCACCGGATAGCCCTTCTAGAGCTCGCGGCAAAGCACCGGCTGCCATACATGTCGGGCAACCGTGAGACCACCGTAGCAGGAGGCTTGGTCTCTATCTCCGCAAACTTTTCAGCACTTTACGAGCGTTCTGCATTCTTCGTCGACAAAATCATCAAGGGTGCGAAACCCGCCGATCTACCGGTGCAGCAGCCCACGAAATTCCAGGCGGTGATCAATATGAAAACGGCGCAAGCGCTTGGCCTGACGATCTTGCCATCGCTGCTCGCGCAAATCGATGAAGTAATCGATTAAATGCAAACTGCTCTTCTGATCGGCTAGCATCAAACGTCGAAGCCGCTTGCGCCTTGCGAGAAAGTGATCGAACGAGCAGCACGCCGGATGTCCGCAAAGGGTCACCAGCGGCGGTAGTGGCCAAGTCCGCGCTTGGTCGGATCAACTCCACGCAGCGGACCTTCAGCGGAGCCGCCGCCCATGCCGGCTCGACCCTCGAGGCGTGGCGCTACCTGCGTCATCGGGGATGTTTGTGGTCTACCTGCATGCTTTTGGCCAACAGGCGACACTACGGCCGGCAAATCGCCACGGTCACAAAAGTGCAGCCGTGACTAGCTGAATAAACACGCTGGATTTCCCGCAGCGAGTCCGTACATCCTCCTGAAGGAGAGGGAGATGACCGATGCGTTTCCAAGCCAAGCCCGCGTCGTCGTCATCGGCGGCGGCATCTTGGGCTGCAGCGTGCTCTATCACCTGACGCGGCTCGGCTGGTCGGACGTCGTCCTGCTCGAGAAGGGCGAGCTCACCCAGGGCTCGACCTGGCACGCGGCGGGGAACACGCCCCATTTCAGCACGAGCCTCGCGATCTCGCGCATCCATATGGAGAGTGTGGAGCTTTACCAACGCCTCGAGGCCGAGACCGGCCAGGCCGTGGGCTTCCACAAGACCGGCAGCCTGCGCCTTGCGACCAGGACAGCGCGCATGGACGAGTGGCGCCACCATCAGGGCAAGGCGCGCTATCTCGGGCTCCCCTACGAGCTCATCGGGCCGAGCGAGATCAAGAAGCTCCACCCCCTCGTCGAGACGAGCGGCGTGCTCGGCGCCGTGTGGAACCCCGAGGACGGCCACATCGATCCCTCGAGCGTGACCCAGGCGCTCGCCAAAGGGGCGAGGGATCGCGGGGCCAAGGTGCTGCGTCAGAGCGAGGTCGTCGGGCTCGCGCGCGCGCGCGGCGGCGAGTGGCAGGTCGAGACCGCGCAAGGCCGCATCCGCGCCGAGACGGTGGTGAATGCGGCCGGCCTGTGGGCGCGCGAGGCGGGGGAGCTCTGCGGGCTCGCGCTGCCGATCGTGCCGATGGAGCACCAGTATCTGGTGACCGAGGCCGTCCCCGAGCTCGCGGCACTCGCGCGCGAGCTGCCGATCCTGCGCGACGTGGATGTCTCCTACTACCTGCGCCAGGAGCAGGGCGGGCTCCTCATCGGTCCCTACGAGCGGCCGGCCAAGGCGTGGGGGGTGGGGCGCATTCCGCCCGGCTTCGGCATGGAGCTCCTGCCGCAGGAGCTCGACCGGCTGCAGCTCATCATGGAGCAGGCGATCGCGCGCGTGCCCGCGCTCGGTCGCGCCGGCATCAAGCGCGTGGTCAACGGCGCCATCACCTACACGCCCGACGGCAATCCCATGCTCGGCCCCGTGCGCGGCTTGCGCAATTATTTCCTCGCCGTCGGCTTCAGCTTCGGCATCACGCAGGCGGGAGGGGCGGGCAAGCATCTCGCGGAGTGGATCACGGAGGGCGAGCCGGGCATCGATCTCTGGGAGATCGACCCGCGGCGCTACGGCGCCTACGCCACGCTCGACCATGCGGTCGCGCGCTCGGTCGAGATGTACGAGGACGAGTACGCGATCGCCTACCCCGGGCTCGAGCGCGCGGCCGGCCGACCGTCGAGGACGAGCCCGCTGCACGGCCGCCTCGCCGAGGCCGGCGCCAGCTTCGGCGCGCGCAACGGTTGGGAGCGCGCGAACTGGT
>DATEQI010000377.1:0-5986 GCA_035272805.1 Alphaproteobacteria bacterium
TAAACTCTGTTCTCAGCATCATCGCTGCGGTGGTCTTGCTTGCCGCATGTGCCTCCGAGCAGCCGCAGCCCGCGAAGCCGGGCGCGGGGCCCGGCATGCAGGGCCAGCCGGCCCCCGTGGCGGGCGCGCAGATCGTGCCCGGCAGCCAAGCGGACCTCGTGGCCAATGTGGGCGACCGCGTATTCTTCGACTACGACAAGTCCGACTTGCGGGCCGACGCCCGCGCGCAGGTCGAGAAGTGGGCCCAGTGGCTGAAGAAGTATCCGCAGAACACCGTGACCATCGAGGGTCACTGCGACGAGCGCGGCACGCGCGAGTACAACCTGGCGCTCGGCGAGCGCCGCGCCGCCGCCGCCAAGAAGTATCTGGCGGCCCTTGGCATCGAGGCCAGGCGGATTGCCACCATCAGCTACGGCAAGGAGCGTCCGGCGGTGGTCGGCTCGAACGAGGCCGCGTGGGCGCAGAACCGTCGCGACGTGATGGTCGTCAACTGATCCAACTCTAGCGCCCCTCTCGGGCTCTCGGGTCATCGGCGCCTGCCTGTCTCGCGGCATCGGCCGTTAGAGATGGGCAGGCGCCATCATTTTGCCTAGAATGCTCGGCACTGTACGGCCTCACCACGTGCGGCCGCAATTGCGCTCGGCACCCGTGGCTAGGCCAGGCAACCATCCGAGAGTTCGACCATGCCGCGTCCGCAAATCGCCGTCACTCCCCGCTTCGAGAGATGCTTGGCGTCCGTCGTTTCGGCGGTCCTCGCCGCTCTCCTCGCCGTCTTCCTGTGCGTGCCGGTCTCGGCCCAAGAGATCGATAGCCGCGCGCTCCTCCAGCGCATCGAGCGTCTCGAAAGCGATCTCGCCATCCTGCAGCGCCAGACCTATCTCAGCGGCAGCACGGCAGCACCCGCGCGCGCGGGTGCGCCGAGCGGTCCGCTGGCGCCGACCGTCGCCGCCGGCCTCGAGGTGCGCGTGTCCCAGCTCGAGAACGAGATGCAGACGATGACCGGCCGGCTGGAGGAGATCGGCCACAATGTCGATCAGGTCCGGGCCCAGTTCGAGAAGCTCGCGAAGGACGTCGATTTCCGTCTCTCGGCAGTCGAGCACGGCGGTGAGGCGGCCCCTGCGCCGACGAGCCAGCCCGAGAGCGCGCCGCCGAGCCGGCCCGCCGCCGCCGCAGCACCTTCCGCGGCTGCCACGCCGAGTGCCGCAGAGCCGCCCCCGCCCCCGCAAAAAGCGGTGCTCGGATCCGGTCAGGTCCTCCCGGTCGGCGCGCCGCAGCAGCAGTACGATTGGGCGCGGGGCTTGCTGATCCAACAGAATTATGCCGACGCCGAGAGAGCCTTCGCTGCCTTCGTGAACACCCATCCGGACGATCCGCTTGCCGGGGCCGCGCAATATTGGCTCGGCGAGACCTTCTATCTGCGCGCCAACTACGATCAGGCGGCGCGTGCCTTCGCGGAGGGCTACCAGAAGTATCCCAAGGGCACCAAGGCGCCGGATACGCTGCTCAAGCTCGGCATGTCGCTCGTCCAGCTGAACCGCAAGAAGGATGCCTGCGTGCTCTTCACCGAGCTCGATCAGCGCTATCCGGGTGCGCCCACGAACGTGAAGCAGGCCGTGCAGCGCGAGCGCCAGCGGGCGGGCTGCGGCTGAGCGCGGTGGGCGCGCGCGCGGGGGCAGCGACGGCAGCGCTCGGCGCGGCTGAGTTCGCGCGCCTCATGCGCCGCCTCGCTCCCTTCGAGGCCGAGCCGCGCCTCGCGGTTGCGGTCTCGGGGGGAGCCGACAGCATGGCGCTCGCCATCCTCGCGAGCCACTGGGCCGCAGCGCACGGCGGATCGCTCGTGGCTTTGACCGTCGATCATGGGCTGCGGCCCGAGGCGGCGGCGGAGGCGCGACGCGTCAAGCGCTGGCTCGCCGCACGCGGGATCGCGCACAAGACGCTCTCCTGGCGCGGCCAGAAGCCGATGGCCAATCTCCAGGCCGCGGCCCGCCAAGCGCGTTATGGCCTGCTCGAGGGCTGGTGCCGGCAGAACGGCGTGCTGCACCTTCTCGTCGCGCACCAGCGCGAGGACCAGGCCGAGACCTTCCTTTTGCGGCTCTCGCGCGGGAGCGGGGTCGACGGCCTCGCGGCCATGGCGCCGCTCAGCGAAAGGGCGGAGCACCGCCTCCTTCGCCCGCTCATCACGATCCCCCGCGCTCGGCTGCGCGCGACGCTCGCGGCCCTCGAGCAGAGCTGGATCGAGGACCCGACCAACGATGATACAAGGCATGCCCGCGTGCGGCTGCGGGCGCTGCTGCCGGCACTTTCCCGCGAAGGCATGACGCCGGAGCGGCTCGCCGCGACGGCAAGCCAGCTCGGCCGCGCCCGCCAGGCGCTTGAGCTCGCGACCGCCCGCCTTCTCGCCGAGTGCGTAGAGCTCGATCCGGCAGGCTATGCGCTCCTCGAGCCCCGAGCGCTTGCGGCCGGCGCCGAGGACGTCGGCTTGCGCGCGCTTGCCCGCGTCATCCAGAGCGTGGGCGGCGCCCTCTACGCGCCCCGACTCGAACGCCTCGAGCGGCTCTACCGCGCGATCATGAGAGAGGGACTGCCATCCGCGCGGACGCTCGGCGGCTGCCGCATCCTCTCCGCACCCGGCAGGCGGCTCAAGGGCCGCCTCCTTGTCTGCCGCGAATGGCGCCATGCCGAGGCGGAGCTGGTCCTCCGACCGGGCCAAAGCGTCACCTGGGACGGCCGCTTCCGGCTCACGCTTGCCCCCCGCCTGAGGCACGCCTCGGGCCCGCTCAGAGTGGGCGCCTTGGGCGAGGCGGGCTGGGCCCGGCTCGCGGCCGACGCGGTCGAGGTGCGCGCCAATCCTCTGCCGGCGCCGGTGCGGCCGGCGCTGCCGGCGCTCAGCGACCTTGACGGGCTGCTGGCGGTTCCCCACTTGCACTATGGACGGGCCCCCGCCGAAGCTGCTAGCGTCTACGTTCGCAGTTTGATCTTTCAGCCGCAGCACCCGCTGGCGAGCGCGGGGGGCACGGTTGCTTAACGGACGGCACGCATTATTTAAATTTCTTCGAGGAGCACGGCGCGATGAGCGGTCCGGCCGGCGGCGGAGACGACCGCCGCGGCGGATTTGAGTGGGGATCGGAAGGCGTGCGTTGAACAACTTCGGTAAGAACATCTTCCTCTGGGTCGTCATCGGCCTTCTTCTGGTGGCGCTCTTCAACCTGTTCCAAGGCTCGTCGAATCGGCAGGCCCAGACCCAAATGGCCTATTCCGACTTCATCGTGCATGTGAATCAGAACGAGGTGCGCGAGGTCACCATCCAGGGCCACAACATCCTCGGCCAGCTCTCCGACGGCCGCAGCTTCTCGACCTATGCGCCGCAAGACACCAACCTGGTGAGCCGGCTGACCGACCACAACGTGCGCGTGCGCGCCATGCCGGAGGACGAGAACGTGCCCTCGCTCTTCGGCATCCTGGTCTCCTGGTTCCCCTTCCTGGTGCTGATCGGGGTGTGGGTGTTCTTCATGCGCCAGATGCAGTCGGGCGGCGGCCGTGCCATGGGCTTCGGCAAGTCGCGCGCGCGGCTGTTGACGGAGAAGGCCGGGCGCGTGACCTTCGACGACGTCGCCGGCATCGACGAGGCGAAGCAGGAGCTCGAGGAGATCGTCGAGTTCCTCAAGGACCCGCAGAAGTTCCAGCGCCTCGGCGGCAAGATCCCCAAGGGCTGTCTTCTCGTCGGACCTCCCGGCACCGGCAAGACGCTGCTCGCGCGCGCGATCGCCGGCGAGGCCAACGTGCCGTTCTTCACGATTTCCGGCTCGGATTTCGTCGAGATGTTCGTGGGCGTGGGCGCCAGCCGCGTGCGGGACATGTTCGAGCAGGCCAAGAAGCACGCGCCCTGCATCATCTTCATCGACGAGATCGACGCGGTGGGACGCCATCGCGGCGCCGGCCTCGGCGGCGGCAATGACGAGCGCGAGCAGACGCTCAACCAGCTCCTCGTCGAGATGGACGGCTTCGAGACGAACGAGGGCGTCATCCTGATCGCGGCCACCAACCGCCCCGACGTGCTCGATCCGGCATTGCTGCGCCCGGGCCGCTTCGACCGCCAGGTCGTCGTGCCCAACCCGGACATCCTGGGGCGCGAGAAGATCCTCAAGGTGCATCTGCGCAAGGTGCCGACCGCCCCCGACGTCGATGCCAGGGTCATCGCGCGCGGCACGCCGGGCTTCTCCGGTGCCGATCTCGCCAACCTCGTGAACGAGGCGGCCCTCATCGCCGCCCGCCGCGGCAAGCGCCTCGTCACCATGAGCGAGCTCGAGCACGCCAAGGACAAGGTCCTGATGGGTGCCGAGCGGCGCTCCATGGTGATGACCGACAAGGAGAAGGAGACCACCGCCTACCACGAGGCGGGCCATGCGCTCGTCGCGCTCTATTCGCCGGGCCACGATCCGCTGCACAAGGTCACGATCATTCCGCGCGGCCGGGCGCTCGGCATCACCATGTCGCTGCCGGAGCGCGACCGTTACGGCTTCGCCAAGCGCGAGCTCGAGGCCAAGATCGCCATGATGTTCGGCGGCAGGGTCGCGGAGGAGATCATCTACGGCAAGGACAACGTGACGACCGGGGCGGGCGACGACATCCGCCAGGCGACCGAGCTGGCGCGCCGCATGGTGACCGAGTTCGGCTTCAGCGACGTGCTCGGACCGCTGCGCTACTCCGAGAACGAGCAGGAGGTCTTCCTCGGCCACTCGGTGACGCAGCGCAAGAACGTCTCCGAGGCGACCGCCAAGATCATCGACGAGGAGATCCGCCGCGTCGTCGAGGAAGGCGAAGCGAGTGCCCGGCGCATCTTGGGCGAGCGTACCGAGGAGCTGCATCGGCTCGCCAAGGGCCTGCTCGAGTACGAGACGCTCTCGGGCGACGAGATCCAGTCGCTCCTCAAGGGCAATCCCATCGTGCGCCCCGACCAGGACGCCCAGCCCGAGCCGCCCAAGCCGCGCACCTCGGTGCCGACCAGCAAGCCGGTCGGCCAGCGCGAGGTGAAGGGGGGCGGCAGCTTGGAGCCGGAGCCCCAGCCGGGTGCCTGACGGGAAAGACAAGGCCGCTCTGGTGCGAAGCCCCGGCCTCGACCGGGGCTTTGCCTTGTTGGCGGGGGCCGCGGAACGGCTCTACCTTTGCCCGGCCGGCCTCCTTCATGGCGCCGAGGCGGATGCTGCCTTGGCGGCAGGTGCGGCGCGGCCGCTCGCCGGCGGCCCCCTCGCCTTCACGCGCTGCGAAGTGCTCGCGCGCGCGGCCGAGCGCACAGAGAGCACCTTCGCCTCCCTCGCCGAGCTCGAGTCGTGGGCGTGCCGCGCGGGCGCTCTCGTCGAAGCGCGCGTCGCGCACCTCCTCGCGCTCCTCTCGGCACCCCGCGCCGACTTTGCCGGGCTTTCGCTCGACCGCCCGCGCCTCATGGGCGTCGTGAATGCGACCCCCGACAGCTTCTCAGACGGTGGCGATCATCTCGCGGCCGAGCGTGCCGTGGCCCATGGCCTGGCCCTCGCCGAGGCGGGGGCCGACATCGTCGACGTGGGCGGCGAGTCGACCCGGCCGGGTGCTGTTGCCGTCGCGCTCGAGGAGGAGCTCCGCCGCGTCGGGCCCGTCTTCGACGGCCTCGCGGGCGCCGGCCTCGGCACCCGCCTCTCGATCGACAGCCGTCACGCCGCGGTGATGCGGGCGGCACTCGACTCGGGCGCCCGCATCATCAACGACGTGACGGCGCTTGCGGGCGATCCCTTGAGCCTGCCGCTCGCGGCGGCGCGCAAGGCCGCGGTCGTGCTCGTGCACATGCAGGGCGAGCCCGCCACGATGAACCGCGCGCCGCACTACGACTTCGCCCCGCTCGACGTCTACGAGGCGCTTGCCGCGCGCGTGGAGGCCGCCGTCGCCGCCGGCATTCCGCGCGCGCGCATCGCCGTCGATCCCGGCATCGGCTTCGGCAAGAAGAGCTCGCACAATG
>DATEQI010000378.1:0-7312 GCA_035272805.1 Alphaproteobacteria bacterium
TCGCCGGCTTCATCGGCCTCGCCAGCACGGGAGGCCAATGGCTCACCGTCAAGGCCTACCGCCGCGCCGACGCCTCGCTCCTGGCGCCGCTCTCCTATCTCCAGCTCGTCTGGTCGACCCTCCTCGGCTTCCTCGTCTTCGGCGCCGTGCCCGATCACGCGACGATCCTCGGTGCCGCCATCATCGTGGCGAGCGGCATCTATACCGCGCATCGCGAGCGCATCGTCGCCGCCGAGCGTGCGGCCAAGCCGGGCTAGAGCATTTTTTGGATAAGTGAACACAGCGCTCCCCCTCACCCTACCCTCTCCCCCTCAAGGGGGAGAGGGTTGCGAAGGGTTGGCGAGGCGAAGCCGAGCCTTACCCGGAGCTGGGTGAGGGGGTGGCGATTCCACTCACAGTGAAACTGCTCTAGGGCTCATACCCGTCGATGGCTTCGGCGAAGACGGGCGGCAGCGGCCGCGCGCGCTCGGGCGCGAGCCACGGGCGCAAGACAAGGCCGCCTGCCGTCGCCTCAGGTCAGCACCTCGGCGATATCGCGCGACGCGGCCTCCGCGCGGTAGCCGCAACTCGCGAGGGCTGCGAGCATATGGGCGGGCGGCGGGGCCTCGGCGGTGACGGGCGGCTTGCCGGGATAAAGCGGGATCGAGATGGCGCGCGCGTGGAGGTGAAGGGGTGGCGCCGTCGCGGCCTTGCCGCCGCCAGTGGCGCCGCCGCCCGCACTTCCGTAGGTCGGGTCGCCGCGCACCGGGCAGCCGAGGGCCGCCAAATGGACGCGGATCTGATGGGTGCGTCCGGTACGCGGCTTGAGCTCGAGCCAAGCGAGGCCGGGGGCGTTCCCGAGCACGCGATAGTCGGTCAGCGCCGGCTGGCCGCGCTCATCGACCGCCATGTGCCAGCCGCGCTCGGGCGTGCGCTTCCGGAGCGGAAGTGCGATGCGGCCGGCGGGCTCGGGTGGCGCTCCCTCGACGACGGCCCAGTAGGTCTTCTCCACGAGCCCTTGCGCGAAAAGGCGGCCGACGCGTGCGAGCGCCTTCTTGTGACGGCCGAGCACGAGGCAGCCGCTGGTGTCGCGGTCGAGGCGATGGGCGAGAGCGGGAGGGCGCGGCAGGCCGAAGCGCAGGCCCGTGAAGAGCGCCTCGAGGTTGGCCCCGCCGCGCGGGCCCGCGTGCACCGGAAGCCCCGCGGGCTTGTCGATGATGAGGATGAGGCCGTCGCGGTAGAGCACGCGGCCGGCGAGTTCCTCGGGCGTCATGGCGGCGCCACCGCCGCTGCCGGCGCGACGGGCCGGAGCGCGCGGAGGCGCCAGGCATTGCCCGAGCTCTTGTGGCTCACGAACACCTCGTCGAGCGTGTGCCAGGGCGGTGCGTCCAGCGCTCTCCATAAAGCGTCGATCTTGGCGTCGAAGCTGCCGCCCTCGGGCCGCGCGCGCGTGATCGAGACGATGAGCACGCCGTCGGGTGCGAGGTAGCGCGCGTAGCGCCGCAGCTCGGCCAAGGGATCTGCGAGAAAATAGACCACCTCGTTGAAGAGGATGGCGTCGTAGCGGGTGTGGCGAGGCGGGGTGAAGGCTTCGGCCGAGGCGACGATGAACTGCGCCTTGGCGTCGGCGAAACCCACGGCCTCGATCGCGGCCGAGGAGAAATCGACGCCGGTGTAGCGCGTGGTCCGCCGCGGGTCGAGGAGTGCAAAGAGCTGGCCGCTGCCGCAGCCGATGTCGAGCACGCGGCCGCCGCCGAAGAGCTGCACGTAAAGTGCCGCTACGGCAAGGCGCGCCTGCTCCTTGGCTGCGCTGAGATAGCTCCAGCGCCCGGCCTTGTAATCCCGGTCCCAATCGGCCGGATCGCTCGTCACTTTCGCCATGGCGCGATCTTAGACCGAAACGTCCTTTGCACCAGGGTCAAATCCCGCGCCCTGCTCGTAGACCGGTTTGGCTCGATCCTCATCCTTCGAGACGCGTCGCATGCGCGACGCTCCTCAGGATGAGGACTCCGTGTTCAGGGTTTCACCTCATCCTGAGGAGGGCCGAAGGCCCGTCTCGAAGGATGGGGTGAAACTGACCCACCACCTCGGCGCGCCCCTCCTTGCCCCCCGGACGCTGCGGGACTAAGGTGGGCGCCAACCGATCCGAACCCTTCCCTTGAGCTGAGGAGTCGAGCCATGGCAGAGATGCTGTCCGCGGAGGATTGGAAGCGCGAAGCGACCCGTCTCACTTTCCGCACGCAGGCCTTCATCGACGGCAAATACGTCGATGCGGCCTCGGGACAAACCTTCGACTGCGTCAATCCGGCGACCGGCGCGGTCATCGCCAAGATCGCCGCCTGCGACAAGGAGGACGTCGATCGCGCGGTCGCCGCGGCGCGCCGGGCCTTCGAGTCCGGCAAATGGTCGCGCATGGCGCCGGCCCAGCGCAAGCGGCGCCTCTTGAAGCTCGCCGAGCTTATGCTCAAGCACGCGGGCGAGCTGGCGCTGCTCGAGACGCTCGACATGGGCAAGCCCATCCGCGACAGCTCGTCGATCGACGTGCCCGCGGCCGCCAACTGCATCGCCTGGAACGGCGAGGCCATCGACAAGCTCTACGACCAGGTAGCGCCGACCGAGCCCAACGTGGTCGCCATGATCACGCGCGAGCCCCTTGGCGTGGTGGGTGCGGTGGTGCCCTGGAACTTCCCCCTTCTCATGGGCTGCTGGAAGATCGGGCCGGCGCTCGCCACCGGCAACTCGATGATCCTCAAGCCGGCCGAGCAGTCGCCCTTGACCGCGATCCGCTTGGCCGAGCTGGTGCTCGAGGCGGGCATTCCGGAAGGCGTCTTCAACGTGCTGCCCGGCTTCGGCGAGACGGCCGGACAGGCGATCGGCCTCCACATGGACGTGGACGCCGTCGCCTTCACCGGCTCGACCGAGGTCGGCAAATATTTCCTGCAGTACGCCGGCCGCTCCAACATGAAGCACGTCTCCCTCGAGTGCGGCGGCAAGACGCCGCACATCGTGATGGCGGACTGCCCGGACCTCGAGGCCGCGGCCAAGGCCGCCGCCTTCGGCATCTTCTTCAACCAGGGCGAGGTGTGCAACGCGGGCTCGCGGCTCCTGGTCGACGCTTCCATCAAGGACGCCTTCCTCGCGAAGGTCGTCGAGGTCGGCAAGCGCCTGCAGCCCGGCGACCCGCTCGACCCCAAGACGCGCATGGGGGCGATCGTCGACAAGACCCAGCTCGAGCGCGTGCTCGGCTACATCGAGGCGGGCAAGAAGGAGGGTGCCGAGCTCAAGATGGGCGGCAAGCGCGCGCGCGCCGAGACGGGCGGCTATTACGTCGAGCCGACCGTGTTCGACAAGGTCGACAACCGCATGAAGATCGCGCGGGAGGAGATCTTCGGGCCCGTGCTCTCGACCATCTCCTTCAAGGACCCGGAGGAGGCCGTGCGCATCGGCAACGACACCATCTACGGCCTCGCGGCCGCGGTGTGGACGCGCGACATCAACACCGCACACCGCACCGCTAAGGCGCTGCGCGCCGGCGTGGTCTGGGTGAACTGCTTCGACGAGGGCGACATGTCGACCCCCTTCGGCGGCTTCAAGCAGTCGGGCTTCGGGCGCGACAAGTCGGTCCATGCGCTCTCGAAGTACACCGAGCTCAAGACCACCTGGATCAGGCTGCACTGAGGCGGCGGCGCGCGCCCATAGATCACCCTCACCCAGCTGCGGGTAGGCTCGGCTTCGCCTCGCCAACCCTTCGCATCCCTCTCCCTCTTCAGAGGGCTCGAGCCGCAAAGCGGATCGAGGGTAGGGTGAGGGTGCTTTTCTTGTCTTGCCGCCCGCGAGGACGGCGAGCGGCGCTATTTGGACGGCCAGTAGAAGGATTCCGACACCGCGCCCTTGGCCGAGAGCTCGACGGCCTTGCTGAGTGCGACACCCTCGGATTCGGCCACGATGCGATACTTGCCGGGGCTCACCCTCGCGTAGAAATAGGGCCCGTCGGCGACCGCGTCGAGCACCGTTTTCCCCTTCTGGTCCACGAGCTTCACATTGACCTCGGCAAGATATTGCCCGGAGCCTTGCGAGGCGAAGAGAAGGTGCAGATTGTAGCTCGAGCGCAGCTCGCGCAGCATCTCCATGTCGTCGAGCCCGATGCCGCCGCTGATATAGGTGATCTCACCTTGCGTGCGGGGCTCCATCGACACTTGGCCGTAGGCAGGGAAGGCGAGGAGGGCCGTGGCGAAGAGCAGCAGCATGATTCTTGCTTTGATCATTTTCAGCTCCCCAGTGATGCCGAAGCCGTCGTCAACGGGACTTGCTCTTCGGAACCACAACAGCCGGAGAATGACGCCAAAACAAGGCATTTCAAGGGCAAAGTTCGGCTCCCGCGCGCCGAGCGCAAGCCTCACGCCGCGGCGCCAGCGCGCTTCTCGCGGCGGATGAGGTAGAGATTGCGCGCATAGATGAAGAAGCCGCCGGCCTGGCCGATGATGAAGACGGGATCGAGGCGATAGACCGCATAGGCGAGGAGGATGGCGGCGCCGCCGATGCTGAAGTACCAGAACGCCAGCGGGATCACGCTCTTGCCCTGGCGCTCGCTCGCGAGCCACTGCACGAGGAAGCGCATGAAGAACATGGCTTGGCCGAAGAGGCCGACGCCGATCCAGATTTTCTCAGCCGTCATCATTCACTCCTCGTTGTCGATCGCCGACTTGGCCGGCCTGCGCATGAGCCAATAGACGCCCGCGAGGTCGATCACGCCGGTCAGGAGACGATTGCGCAGGCCGTACTTCGATTGTCCCGAGAGCCGCGGCCGGTCCGTCACCTCGACGAAGGCGACGCCGCCGCCGTCGCGCCGCAGAAGTGCCGGAAGGAAGCGGTGGCTGTGGTCGAAGCGCGGCAGGCGCAGGAAGGCATCGCGCCGGCAGAGCTTGAGCCCGCAGCCGGTGTCGGGCGTTTCGTCCTTGAGCACGGCGCTGCGAACTCTATTGGCGATGCGCGAGGAGAGCCGCTTCAACCAGCTGTCCTGGCGCCGGCGCCGCGTCCCTGCCACCATGACCGGAGCGCTGCCGGGCCCCGTCTCGTTCAGCTTGGCGATCAGGCGTGGGATGTCGGCCGGATCGTTTTGCCCGTCGCCGTCGAGCATGACGAGCCACTCGCCGCGTGCGCAATCGACCGCGGTCCAAAGGGCGCGGCTCTTGCCCCCGTTGTCGCGATGGCGCACCACGCGCAAGTTCGCGTAGCGCTCTCGGGCGGCGCCAAGGCGCTCGGCGGTTGCGTCCGTGCTGGCGTCGTCGCAATAGACGACCTCGAAGGGCGCGCCCAAGCGCTCCATCACGGGATAGAGCTCCGCGAGCACGGGATCGATGTTGCCTTCCTCGTTGTAAACGGTGATCACCACCGAGTATTTCGGCGGCTCTCGTGCAGCGCTCGGGGGCATCGTCTCTCTCGGAGTCTCGCGGTCTCGTGCCGGCTCCAGGGCTCTCTCTCGGATAAGGGGCAGGGCCGCGGCGCGCCCCTTCTAGCCCTTTTGCCGGGCGATCTCAACTCGACGGGTGGCGCGTGCCGGGTGGTGCTGCGCCCTTGCGGCCTCTGAGGCTCGCGAGGATGCGCGCGCGCTCCTCCGGCGCCAAGCCGGGCCAGGCCGCGATCTCCTTGAGCGTGCGCCGGCAGCCGAGGCAAAGCCGGCCCTTGGGATCGAGCCGGCATACCCCGATGCAGGGCGAGGTGGGGTTCAGCCTGAGGTCTGCGGCCATCTACGCGCTCCCCGCCTCGCTCGTCCCCGCACCGCCGGCAAGGGTCGGGCGCTCGGGCTCGGCAAGGGGGGCGGCAGCAGCGGGCGTCTCGAACTCGAGCTCCTCGATGCGCTCGGCGCGCTTCGTCACCTTGTCACGCGAGATGCCGATCTGGCGGATATC
Organism: Alphaproteobacteria bacterium; assembly: GCA_035272805.1. Taxonomy (GTDB): domain Bacteria; phylum Pseudomonadota; class Alphaproteobacteria; order JACZXZ01; family JACZXZ01; genus DASPPM01. The sequence continues at coordinate 5,889 of DATEQI010000378.1, forward strand.
TTCGTTCGCATCGGTGAAGTGCTTTTGCAGGTTGTCCACGCGCTCGCCGAGCCGCCGGACGTCCTCAAGCAGCACATGAACCTCTTTTTGGACGACGCCCGCGAGCTCGCGCATGCGCACGTCCTTGAGCACGGCGCGGATGGTGTTGAGGGTGGCCCACAAGGTGGTGGGCGAGACGATGAAGACGCGCTTGCGATAGGACTGCTCGACCACGTCGCCGAAGTTGGCATGAAGCTCGGCATAGATGGCTTCCGAGGGGAGGAAGAGGAGCGCCTGCTCGGCCGTCTCGCCGGGGACGATGTATTTCTCGGCGATGTCCGCGATGTGCTTCTGCATGTCCGTCTTGAAGGCGCGCATGGCGAGTTGGCGCTGCGCCTCGTCGGTCGCCGCGCGCAGGGCCTTGTAGCTCTCGAGTGGAAACTTGGCGTCGATCGCAATCGGCCCCGGCGGCATGGGTAACATGAGCAGGCAGTCGACGCGCTTGCCCGCACCGATCTGCGCCTGGAACTCGTAGGCCGAGGGCGGCAAGACGTTCTGCACCAGGTCCTGGAGCTGGATCTCGCCGAAGGCGCCGCGCTCCTGCTTGTTCGACAGAATCTGGTTGAGGCTGACGACCTGGCTCGAGAGCTCGTTGATGTTGGCCTGTGCTGCATCGATCCTGGCGATGCGCTCGCGCAGCTCGCCGAGGCTCGTGCTCTGCGCCTTGGCCGTCTTCTCGAGCGTCTCGTTCACGCGGCTCGCTACCTGGTCGAGGCGCTCCTCGAGCAGCTTGGCGAGGGCCCCCTCCTGGGCTTGCAGCCGCGCCAGCATCTCGGCGAGCGTGCCGGCCTGGGACCCGGCCATCTGGTCGAGCCGGCCGGCAAGCTCCGCCCCCTGCCGCCCGCCGCCGCCCGCGCCGCGGCCGCCGCGCAGCATGAAAAGGAGGACGGCCGCGGCCGCGAGGACGACGACGGAGAGCAGAATGACGAGGCCAGTGTCCATGCCGGTCCCTTTCGCGGCGAGCAATCAAGCTAGCACGCAACGGCCTCGGGCGACGAGGCGCTTCGCCGGCGCCGAGTTGCGGCCAGCACCCACCCCAGGGGAATCGCATATGGCCGCCTCGCCCTTCGAGACGCGCGCTTCGCGCGCTCCTCAGGGTGAGGCGGCCTGAAAATTCAGTGGATTTCCTCGTCCTGAGGAGGGCCGAAGGCCCGTCTCGAAGGGCGAGGAAATCCGGTCAATGCCAAATGCGATTGCCGTCCTGCCCGCGCGCTCCCCGCTTGACGCGCCCGCGGCAAAACCATACCTAAGGCATGGTCAAGCGATTGGAACCATTCCAAAGAGCCCGCGCTCATGGCGATCCTGCCGATCATCACGGCCCCCGACCCGCGCCTCAAGCTCAAGTGCAAGCCCGTCGCCCGCGTCGACGGCGAGATCCGCCGGCT
>DATEQI010000379.1:0-3600 GCA_035272805.1 Alphaproteobacteria bacterium
TGGCGGAGTGTCACGGGAACTCCGTCCCATCTTGCCGCGAGCGACCCCGTGCTCTCCGAGGCCGCGCAGATCTACGAGAGCTGCCGCCTCGGCCTGGCCGATATCTGGCCGCCGGGCCTGCGCCGCTGCCTCGAGGTCAGCCACGACGCGGTCATGGGCGGCATCAACGCCGACTTCTGGAACATCGTCGGCACGGGAAGCTAGCGCCGGCCGTTTCATTCCCTCTCCCGCAAGCGGGAGAGGGACGGGGCCCATCCCGAAGGGATGGGAAGGGTGAGGGATTGCCCGATCTCGGTGCCGTCCCTCACCCTCCCATTGCTGCGCCCGGCGCACGTGGCGCGCCTCTTTTGCATGATGCAGAAGAAGCGGGCCTTTGGCCCGCGGGGGTCCCTCCCTCTCCCGCAAGCGGGCGAGGGATAGATGAGTGTCACCCGCCTTGCCCGCCCCCGGCTTACGCCGTCTTCTGCGTCTTGAGGCCGAGGGTGCGGATGGTCTCCTCGCGCATGAGGAATTTCTGCACCTTGCCCGTGACCGTCATGGGGAAGGCGTCGACGAATTGGACGTAGCGCGGGATCTTGTAATGTGCGATCTGGCCGCGGCAGAAGGCGCGGATCTCGTCGGCGTTGGCCTGCTCGCCCGGCTTGAGCTTGATCCAGGCGCAGAGCTCCTCGCCGTATTTCTCGTCGGGGACGCCGATCACCTGCACGTCGGCGACCTTGGGATGGCGGTAGAGGAACTCCTCGATCTCGCGCGGATAGACGTTCTCGCCGCCGCGGATCACCATGTCCTTGATGCGGCCGACGATGTTGCAATAGCCCTCGGCATCCAGGGTGGCGAGATCGCCGGTATGCATCCAGCCCGCGCGGTCTACGGCCTCGGCCGTGCGCTCGGGGTCGTTCCAATAACCGAGCATGACCGAGTAACCGCGGGTGCAAAGCTCGCCCGGCTGGCCCGGCGGCACGATGCGGCCCTCGCCGTCCACGATCTTCACCTCGACATGGGGATGAACGCGGCCGACGGTGCCGACGCGGCGCTCGAGCGCGTCGTCATGCGCGCTCTGGAAGCTGACCGGGCTGGTCTCGGTCATGCCGTAGCAGATGGTGACCTCGCGCATGCCCATGTCGGAGATGACGCGGCGCATGATCTCGATGGGGCAGGGCGAGCCGGCCATGATGCCGGTGCGCAGCGAGGAGAGGTCGTAGCCGGCGAAGTCGGGATGATTGAGCTCGGCCACGAACATGGTGGGGACGCCGTAGAGTGCGGTGCAGCGCTCCGCCGCCACCGTCGCCATGCTCGCCTCGGGATCGAAGCCCTCCGAGGGGTAGACCATCGCCGCCCCGTGCGTGATGCAGGCGAGGTTGCCGAGCACCATGCCGAAGCAATGATAGAGCGGCACCGGGATGCAGACCCGGTCGGCGGGGCTCAAATGCATGGCCTCGCCGATGAAGAAGCCGTTGTTGAGGAGGTTGTGGTGGGTGAGGGTGGCGCCCTTGGGGGCGCCGGTGGTGCCGCTGGTGAACTGGATGTTGATCGCGTCGTCGAACTGCAGAATCTGCGCGAGCTCCGCGAGCCGCGCGCGCTCAGCAAGCCCGCCGCGGCCCGCCACCTCGGCGAAGCGCAGGAAGCCGGGCTCGGCCCCCTCGCCGAGATGGACGAGAAGGCGCAAGCTCGGCAGGCGCTTGGCCGCCAAGGCACCTGGCCGGCTCGCCGGAATCTCGGGTGCCAGCGCGCGCAGCATGCCGAGGTAGTCGCTGCTCTTGAAGCTGTCGGCGGTGATCAGCCCCTTGCAGTCGACCTTGTTGAGCGCGTACTCGACCTCGGTCAGGCGGTAGGCCGGATTGATGTTGACGAGGATGACGCCGGCCTTTGCGGTCGCGAGCTGTGTTAGCACCCATGCGGCGTTGTTGGGCGACCAGATGCCGAGCCGGTCGCCCGGTAGCAAGCCGAGGGCGAGGAGGCCGGCGGCAACGGCATCGACCCGCTCCTTGAGCTCGGCATAGCTCCAGCGCACGTTCTCGTGACGCGTCACCAGCGCCGTCGAAGTGCCAAACCGCGCCACGACCTTGTCGAAATGCACGCCGATGGTGTCGCCGATGAGCGGCACGGCGCTGGCGCCGTGGACGTAGCTGCGCTCGAGCTTGGACATCGCCGCTCCTCCCGGATTTTCCGCCATTATGGCACCTTCGCGCCGCGCCGGGCAGGCCATTCGCTTCCGGAGCGACGATGGTCCCAGGCTGATGTCCTGGTTGTGAAATTCACGACATCAGGAAAACACTTGTCATTGCGAGGCGCCCGAAGGGCGCCGAAGCAATCCAGAAAGGGTTTCGCACCAGGCGTGCTGGATTGCTTCGCTTCGCTCGCAATGACCGTTATTTGCGGGTGAGACGAACTTCCGAATCGGGGCACTGGCAGAAAACGGTCAGGCACGTCTCCGGACTGAAGCGACGGCTTTCAGCTCGCCGGCTCGAGGCGGCTCGCGCGCTCGGGATCGAAGAGGTGAAGCCGCTCGGGGTCGATTGCGAGCGGCAGGATGTCGCCCGGCGCCACCACGACGGCGCCGTCGACGCTTACGGTGACGAGCGTCTCCTCGAGCCAGGCCTGCACCAGGGTCGCGCTGCCCAAGTGCTCGACGAGCTCGACGTTGAGCTCGACGAGGGGCGAGGTGCCGTCGATCAAGAGATGCTCGGGCCGGATGCCGACGACGAGGCGCCGCCCGTCCTCGCCCGGAAGGCCAGCCCCGGGAAGCGGCAAGACGACGCTCGCGCCCACGCGCACGCGGCGGCCGTCGCCTTCGACGGTGCCGGAGAGGAAGTTCATCGCCGGCGAGCCGATGAAGCCGGCCACGAAGAGGGTCTCCGGGCGGCGATAGACGTCGAGAGGAGTGCCGATCTGCTCAGCACGGCCGTCGCGCAGGACGACGAGCCGGTCGCCCATGGTCATCGCCTCCGCCTGATCGTGGGTGACGTAGACGCTCGTGGTGCCGAGCCGTCGTTGCAGGCGCTTGATCTCGCCGCGCATTTGCACGCGCAGCTTGGCATCGAGGTTGGAAAGCGGCTCGTCGAAAAGGAAGGCGGCAGGCTCACGCACGATGGCGCGGCCCATGGCGACCCTCTGGCGCTGGCCGCCCGAGAGTTGCCGCGGCTTGCGCTCGAGCAGCGTCTCGAGCTCGAGGATGCGCGCCGCCTGGCGCACGCGGCGGTCGATCTCGTGCCGCGCCACGCGCCGGTTGCGCAGTCCGTAGGCCATGTTGTCGTAAACGCTCATGTGGGGATAGAGCGCGTAGTTCTGGAAGACCATGGCGATGTCGCGCTCGGCGGGCTCGAGCCGCGTCACGTCGCGCGGGCCGATGCGGATCTCGCCGGCACTCGCCGTCTCGAGGCCGGCGATGAGCCGCAGGAGCGTCGACTTGCCGCAGCCGGAGGGGCCGACCACCACGACGAACTCGCCGTCCTCGATCCTGAGGTCGATGCCGCGGAGTGCCGTGAAGCCGTTCGGATAGGTCTTTTGCAATCGGCTCAGCACGAGCTCTGCCATGGCGCTCCGCTCCCCTTACTTCTCCGTCTCGACCAGGCCCTTGACGAAGAGGCGCTGCATCAGCAC
>DATEQI010000380.1:0-4677 GCA_035272805.1 Alphaproteobacteria bacterium
TCGCGCCTCGCAAATTCCCTATGACGCCAACTTGAAGGGGTAACCGTCGGGGTCCTTGCCGCGAACGCGCCGCCACCACACTTGGAACGTGGGGACGTTCACCGTGACGATGAAAAGCTTGCGGTAGACGTCGGGCTTGGGCGAATGCAGCGGCTGCACGCCGTGCCAGGAATGCTCCGTGCGCTGGAAAAGCACGCTGCCGTTCTTGCGCAGGTCGAGCGACGCCGCCACCTTCAGATCGTCGAAGGTCGGCGCCGAGTGGGCCTTATAACGGCCCTCGTCGTCGAGGATGAGGATGTCGCCTCCCCACTCCCGCGGCCAGTCCTCGTCGGTGGCAAAGAAGAAGATGTGCGTGGCAAGCTTGCGCCGGGCATCGCAGTGCGGCGATACGGAGCAGCCTTGCCAGGCGTAGTACCACTCCATCGTGAGGATGATCTGCTGGCGCGGCCCCAGGCCGAGCATCCGGCGCAAGAACGCGTCATAAGCCTTGCCGTGGAGCTCGGCGATGAATTCCTTCCAGGGCCCGGCGACGCCCATCCCCTCGCGATAGTGCAGGATGCCGCGGTTGTGGGGAGCCTGCCCGAAGCTGCGCTTCACGCCGACCATGCGCTGGAATTGCGTCATGTCGGGGAGCGTCGCGCGCAGACGCTCCCATCCCGCGGCGGTCAAGGTCCCTTGCATGTGCGCCCAAGGGTACGGTTTCTGCGCCTGGAAGGCGCTCGATGAAACGCCCTCGATACAAGCGGGATTGAGATAGGTCATGGCTCCTCTCCGTCATAAGCCCCGCTCCTTCCTATTCCTTTTGCGTCGTCTAGGTCTTGATTTGGATCAAAGCCGCTATGGTCTCCCCGCCGGGGCGCATCCGTCGTCCGTCAGCACCCCGATGCGGTCGACCTGCGCCGCTCCACAAAGCGCAAGAGCTCGTGCATGGGGCCGTCCTTGATGCCGAGCTCGTCGAGATGGCGCACGGTGTTGACGAGGTACTCGGCGCACGGACCGCGGGTGCCGTGGCCCTGGCAGATGAGCTCGGCGATGCGCTCGAACTCGAGCGGTCCGGTGTGCTGCGGATGGCCGCATTTGGTGATGTGGGCGTAAGCGTGGACGCGCCTGCGCCCGCCCACGAGCTCGACCGGCAGGGCGCGCTGCTCGTAGACGTTGCCGGTCATCTCGCGCTCGTGGAGATAGGCGAAGACCTCCTCGCGCCGCACGGGTGCCACGCGGTAGGCGATGCCGCGGCAGGAGCCGCCCGGCTGCAGGCCGAGCACCAGGCCCGGCAGCTCGGGCGTGCCGCGATAGCGCCGCGAGTAGATGCAGAAGGCGCGATGGTAGCCGCGCAGGAGTGCCGCCGCGCGCTCGAGATAGGCGAAGCCCGGGTCCCACATGAGCGAGCCGTAGCCGAAGATCCAGAGCTCTCGGTGCGCCGCCATCGCCGTCAGCCGTTGACGAGGGCCACACCCGCGGCCGCGATCGCCATGCCGGCGATGGCCGTGGGTGCCAGCGTCTCGCCCAAAAGGAAGTAGGCGAAGAGTGCGGTCATCGGCGGCACCAGATAGAAGAGGCTCGCCACGCGCGCCGCGGCCCCCCGCCTGATCATGACATAGAGCAGGAAGACGGCACCCAACGAGAGCCCCAGGCTGAGCCAGAGCAGCGCCAAGACGAGCTCCGGCGTCCACTCGATGCGCTGGCGCTCGAAGAGGGCGGAGAGCAGCGCCATCAGGAGGGCTGCCGAGGCATATTGGATGAAGGCGCCGGTGCGCAGGTCGAGGGCCGCGCAATATTTCTTCTGATAGAGCATGCCCGCGGTGATGCCGAGAAGGGCCACGAGCGAGGCAGCGAGCCCGACCATGCCCACACCTGCGAGATCGAGCGTGCGCGAGACCACGAGTGCGACACCCAAGAGGCCGAGGACCAGGCCGAGCCATTGGCGCGGCCCCACGCGCTCGCCCAGGAGCGGCCCCACCACGGCCGCGGTCAAGAGCGGCTGAATGCCGACGACGAGCGCCACGATGCCCGCCGGCATGACCGTGAAGGCGACGAAGCAGCCGCCGAGATAGACCCCTTGCACGAGGAGCCCCGCCACCGCGATATGGCCGGCCTCGCCCCAGCTCGCGGGCCAGGGCGCGCGGAAGGCGAGCGCCAAGGGCAACAGCACCGCGACCGCGCAGAGAAAGCGCAAGGAGAGGAAAGTGAAAGGCTCGGCGTGCGGCAAGGCATATTTGGCGCCGATGAAGCCGCTGCTCCACAGAAGCACGAAGAGCACCGGCACCGCCGCGCGCCGGTCGAGACGATGGCGGGAGATGGGGAAGCTGGACATGACCCTCCGAAACCGCCGCAAAAATCTCACGGCCGCGGTCTCGCATGCAAGCCTCGCGCTGAGCGGGGGCGCCATGCCGTGAGCGCAGAGCGTGACGCGGGCCACCCTACCCTCTATAACCGCAAGGCCGCTCGCCGCTCTCCGTAATTGCTTTAGTTGATGCACACAAATCCAAAGATCACCGGCAAATCATGATGTTTCGCTGTGCAAAGGTGCCTCGGACTGGCCGTGGTGCGTCCTTCGAGACGCGTCGCAAGCGCGACGCTCCTCAGGATGAGGTTAAGTCTTTATGCCACACACAAATTTGCCTCATCCTGAGGAGCGCCCCGAAGGGGCGCGTCTCGAAGGACCCACGACGGCACTGCAAGCGTCCTTGAGATGCGTGCATCAACTAGCGTAATTCCTGGGACCGCCATGCCCTCGCGCCGCCGCCTCCCTATCGCCGCCGCCGCTTTGGTGCTGCTCGCCGCCGCCGGCTACACCGCATTCTGGTTCTTCGAGGCGCATCTGGTCAGAAGCGGTCTCGCCGACTGGACCGCGGCACGGCGCGCCGAGGGACTCTCGGTCGACTATGGCGCGCCGCAACTCTCCGGCTTTCCCTTCCGCATCGCCCTCCGCCTCGACCATCCGGCGGTGGCGGCCCCCGAGCAGCACTGGCGCTGGACGGGCGAGGCGGCCGAGGCGGAGGTGCGCCCCTGGGCCTTCCGCCACGTCACGGTGCACCCGCTGGGCCGGCAGGAGGTCGCCTTCGTCGCCGCCGGCGAGAGTGCGGTGGCAACGGCGAGTGCCGCAGAGGCGACCGCGATCATCGATGTCGACGCGCGCGGGCGCCTCATGCAAGGCAGCTTCGCTGCCGAGAGCCTGACTCTCGCCGGAGCGGGCGGGCCGCCGGCGCTCGTGGCGCGCGCCGTCCATCTCGAGCTCGCCGGGCCGGCGGACGCCGCGCCCGCCGCCAAGGGCCCGGCGCTGCCCCCGAGTGCGGTGCTCAGCTTGCGCCTCGAGGAGGTGACACTCGCCTCGGCGGCCGGGAGCCCGCTCGGCCCCACGCTCGGCTCGTTAGCACTCGAGGCCCAGCTGAGGGGCCCGTTCGACGGAAAGAGCCCCATGCAGGCCCTCACGGCCTGGCGCGACGCCGGCGGCACGCTCGAGCTCAGGAGCTTCGCGCTCGCCTGGGGACCCTTGCAGCTCGCCGGCAACGCCACCTTGGCGCTCGATCCCAACTTGCAGCCCGAGGGGGCGGGGACCGGCGAGATCCGCGGCTTTGCCGAGACCATCGATGCGCTGGTCGGCCAAGGGCTGGTGAAGCCCGACAACGGCGCCCTCGTTAAGACCGCACTCGGGCTCTTGGCCAAGGCGCCGCCGGGCGGCGGGGCCAAGGTACTGACCGTCCCGCTCACCATCCAAAGGCAGGTGCTCTACGCCGGCCCCTTCGGCCTCTTGCGGCTGCCCACGATCAAATGGGCTGGGTAAGCGCCGCGGCGTGCCGCGCACTCACGCGCCGGCCGCGATCCAGCGCGCGGTCGCGGGCGTCGCCACCACGCTCACTCTCCCCAAACGAGGAAAAGGCCGACGTCGCCGGGAAAGCCGCCCGGGAACTCGAGCACCCGTGCCGCCAGGTGGAAGCCTTGGGGCTTCAGCTCGCGCTCCCAGCGCAGGTATATTTCCGCGGCCTCGCCGCGCAGCGTGCGGGGCCAGTCGGGCTCGGGCGCGTTGATCGCCCGGCCGCCGTCGCTGCACAGCTCGTGCGGAAAGCGCAGCAGCATGAATTCCTTGTCGCCGCGCTCGGCGGCCTCCCGGGCCTGGTGGAGAATGGCCTGCCATTTCGCGTCGGCGACGTGGCGATCGATGAGCTGCTTGACCTGCTTCCGGCGTTCCTCCGCGGCGACGCGATGCTCGGCGACGCGCCGCAGCACCACCCGGTGCTTGGAATCGTCCACCAGGCCGCGAAAATCGTCAGCACTCACGCCGACGGCCGGAGCGCCGCCCGAGAGTGCCGCGGGGCGCGCGGCGGCGGCGGTGTCGCGGGCGTGGAGATAATGCTCGTCGATGTCGGCGAGCAAGCCGAGGAGATGCTTGACCCCGCGCGGCGGCGCCGGCGCAGGCCCCTCCTCGGCGGCAAGGGCGCGTATCAGGTCGGCGCGGCTCACGATGCCCACGATACGGCCCTGGCGCACGACCGGCACGCGCTTGATGCGATAGGCGGCGAGGAGGCGCGCGATCTCCACGGCCTCGGTCTCCTCGCTCACCGTCACCACCGGCGCCGACATGATCTCGCCCGCCGTTTGCTCGCGCGCGCGCATGTGCGCGAGAAACTCCGGGCTGAGCTCCTCGCCCTCCGCGAGGAGCGTCAGCCACCAGTCGCG
>DATEQI010000381.1:0-5264 GCA_035272805.1 Alphaproteobacteria bacterium
TCGATACCGCGATGCTCAAGGGGGTGAGCTATCCCATGGGACCGCTTGCCTGGGCGGAGGCGATCGGGCTCGAGCGCGTGCTCGCGGTCATCGACAATCTGGCGCGGAGCTACGGCGAGGACCGCTATCGCGCCGCGGCACTTCTGCGCCGCAAGGTGCTCGCGGGACGGCACTTCCATGAGTAAGGAGGCGAGCCCGCGCGCCGACCGGGCGCAGCGTCTTGCCGACGCGGTCGGCAAGGGCATGTATGCGCGCGACCGCGCCGCGCAGGCGCTCGGCATCCGTCTCGTCGAGATTAGGCCGGGCCATGCGCTGACGCGCATGAGCGTACGCCAGGACATGGTGAACGGCCACGACACGTGCCACGGCGGGCTCATCTTCACGCTCGCCGATGCGGCCTTGGGCTACTCCTGCAACTCCCACAACAGGAACGCCGTGGCCCAGCACTGCACGATCACCTTCTTGAAGCCCGCGAAACTCGGCGAGGTGCTGACCGCGGAGGCAACGGAGCAGACGCTCGGCGGCCGCAACGGGGTCTACGATATCAAGGTCACCAACGAGAGGGGCGAGCTTGTCGCCCTCTTCCGCGGCAACAGCCGCGTGGTCGCGGGCGAGGTCGTGCCCGAGCCCGGACACTCGGAGTGCCAGACATCCAAGGAGCCGTCATGAGCGAAGCCTACATCTGCGATGCGATCCGCACGCCCATCGGCCGCTACGGCGGCGCTTTGGCGAGCGTGCGTACCGACGATCTCGCCGCCCTCCCGATCAAGGCGCTGATCGAGCGCAACAAGGCGGTCGACTGGTCCAAGCTCGACGACGTGATCTACGGTTGCGCCAACCAGGCGGGCGAGGACAACCGCAACGTGGCGCGCATGGCGGCCTTGCTCGCCGGATTGCCCGCAGACGTGCCGGGGGCCACGGTCAACCGCCTGTGCGGCTCGGGAATGGAGGCGGTAGCACAATGCGCACGCGCGATCCGCACCGGCGAGGCCGAGCTCATGATCGCAGGCGGGGTCGAGAGCATGAGCCGCGCCCCCTTCGTGATGCCCAAGGCGGAAGCGCCCTTCAGCCGCACGGCCGAGATCTACGACAGCACGATCGGCTGGCGTTTCGTCAATCCGCTCATGAAGGCCCGCTACGGCATCGATTCCATGCCCGAGACCGGCGAGAACGTGGCCGAGGCGTTCCAGATCTCGCGCGGCGATCAGGACGCCTTCGCACTCCGCTCGCAGGCGCGCGCCGGCCGCGCGATGAAGAACGGCGCCCTTGCCGCCGAGATCGTGCCGGTGGCGATCCCGCAACGGAAGGGCGAGCCCCGGCTCGTGCGCGAGGACGAGCATCCGCGCCCGGACACCACGCTCGAGGCGCTCGCCAAGCTGCCGACTCCCTTCCGCAAGGGCGGCACCGTGACCGCCGGCAACGCGTCCGGCGTGAACGACGGGGCGGCCGCCTTGCTGCTCGCTTCCGAAGCCGCCATGAAACGTTACGGCCTCGAGCCGAAATGCCGCGTGGTGGCCGCCGGCAGCGCGGGCGTCGAGCCGCGTATCATGGGCATCGGACCCGCGCCCGCGACGCGCAAGCTCTTGGACCGGCTCGGCCTCAAGCTCTCGGAGTTCGACGTGATCGAGCTCAACGAGGCCTTTGCCGCACAAGCGCTCGCGGTGCTGCGCCAGCTCGGGCTGCCGGACGACGCCGAGCACGTCAATCCCAACGGCGGGGCGATAGCCCTCGGCCATCCGCTCGGGGCTTCTGGCGCCCGCCTCGTCTTGACCGCCGCTTACGAGCTCGCCCGGCGCCGGCGCCGCTACGCGCTCACGACCATGTGCATCGGCGTCGGCCAGGGCATCGCCATGGTGATCGAGCGGGTGTGAGAATGGCGCCGCCGTCCCTCACCCCGACCCTCTCCCGCAAGCGGGAGAGGGGGCAGCGGCAGAACCTCCCTCGCCCGCTTGCGGGAGAGGGAAGGGGCCCATCGCAAAGCGATGGGAAGGGTGAGGGACAGCGGCGCTTGATGATGTTTTGCGATGAGGGCACCGCATGAAAGGCGCATTGAGGAAGCCCGAGCTGGACCCGATCGAGATCGCGAGCCGCGACGAGATCGCGGCCTTGCAGACGAAGCGGCTCAAGTGGACGCTGGCGCACGCCTACGCGAACGTGCCGCATTACAAAGCGGCCTTCGCCGCGGCCGGCGTCCATCCCGACGACCTCAAGCACTTGGACGATCTCGCCAAGTTCCCCTTCACCACGAAGGAGGACCTGCGGCGCCATTATCCCTTCGGCCTCTTCGCCGTCCCGCGCGAGAAGATCGTGCGCGTACATGCCTCCTCCGGCACCACGGGCAAGCCCACGGTGGTGGGCTACACCAAGGCCGACATCGAGGTGTGGGCCGAGCTCATGGCGCGCTCGATCCGCGCCTCCGGCGGAAGGGCGGGCGACATCGTGCACGTCGCATACGGCTACGGCCTCTTCACCGGCGGCTTGGGCGCCCATTACGGCGCCGAGCGGCTCGGCTGCACCGTCATCCCGGTGTCGGGCGGCATGACCGAGCGGCAGGTGCAGATCATCCAGGATTTCAAGCCCAGCATCATCATGGTGACGCCGAGCTACATGCTGGCGATCGCCGACGAATTCGCGCGCCAGGGCCTCGATGCGCGCGGCTCCTCCTTGCGCATCGGCATTCATGGCGCCGAGCCCTGGACCGAGGCGATGCGCAAGGAGATCGAGCGGCACTTCGACATCGACGCGGTCGACATCTACGGCCTTTCCGAGGTGATGGGGCCGGGGGTCGCCAACGAGTGCGTCGAGACCAAGGACGGGCCGACCATCTGGGAAGACCATTTCTATCCCGAGGTCATCGATCCCGGCACCGCCAAGCCCTTGCGCGACGGGGAGTTCGGCGAGCTGGTCTTCACCACCCTCACCAAGGAGGGCCTTCCGGTCATCCGCTACCGCACGCGCGACTTGACGCGCCTCGCGCCCGGCACCGCGCGCAGCTTCCGCCGCTTCACGCGCATCACCGGCCGCTCGGACGACATGCTGATCATCCGCGGCGTCAACCTCTTCCCCACCCAGATCGAGGAGATCATCCTCAAGGACGAGCGCCTCTCGCCCCACTACGTGCTCGAGGTGAAGCGCGAGGGCCGGCTCGACGCGCTCACCATCGTGGTCGAGGGGGCCCTTGGCCTGCCGCCCGCAGCTCAGGCGAGTGCCGCCAAGTCGCTCCAGCACGAGGTCAAGGCCTACGTCGGCGTCACCGCCGAGGTGAAGGTGGTGGCGACCGGCACGGTCGAGCGCTCGCTCGGCAAGGCAAAGCGCATCATCGACTTGCGGGCGAAGGAATAAGGGAGCGGCACTCGGGCATGAGCAGCTACGCTTATCGGCACTACCCCTATCGTCCCGCGAGCGTGCGCGCGGGCGGGCGGCACCGGGTCGCCGTCGTGGGAGCCGGCCCGGTCGGGCTTGCCGCGGCGATCGATCTCGGCCAGCGCGGGGTCGAGGTCGTGGTGCTCGACGAGGACGACACCGTGAGCAGCGGGAGCCGCGCCATCTGCTGGGCGAAGCGCACGCTCGAGATCTTCGACCGGCTCGGTGCTGTAGGGCCCATGATGGCGAAGGGCGTCACCTGGAACCGCGGCAAGCTTTTCCACCGCGACCGGCTGCTCTACAGCTTCGATCTCCTGCCCGAGCCCGAGCACAAATTCCCCGCCTTCATCAATCTCCAGCAATATTACGTGGAGGAGGCGCTCGTCGAGCGCGCTAATGAAGTGGCGGGGGTCGAGCTCCGCTGGAAGAACCGCGTGGTGGGCGCTAAGCAGCTCAACGACGGCGTGGCACTCGAGCTCGAGACTCCCGAGGGCGGCTACGCGCTCACCGCGGACTATGTCATCGCGGCGGATGGCGCCAAGAGCCAAATGCGGCAGCTCCTCGGCCTCGAGTTCGAGGGACGCACCTTCGAGGACCGCTTCCTCATCGCCGACGTGAGAATGAAGGCCGACTTCCCGACCGAGCGCTGGTTCTGGTTCGAGCCGCCCTTCCATTCGGGGCCGTCGGCCCTCCTCCATCGCCAGGCGGACGACATCTGGCGCATAGACCTCCAGCTCGGCCCCGAGGTCGATCCCGAGGAGGAGCGCAAGCCCGAGCGCGTCATCCCGCGCCTCGAGGCGATGCTCGGCCCCGAGCGCCCCTTCGAGCTCGAATGGGTGAGCGTCTACCGCTTCCAGTGCCGCATGCTGCAGCGCTTCCGCCACGGCCGCGTGTGTTTCGCGGGCGACTCGGCGCACCAGGTCTCGCCCTTCGGCGCGCGCGGCGGCAACAGCGGCATAGAGGACGCCGACAATCTCGCCTGGAAGCTCGAGCTCGTGCTCAAGGATGCCGCACCCGAGGCCCTTCTCGAGTCCTACGACAGCGAGCGCGTGCCGGCGCAACGCGAGAACGTCGCGATCTCGTCGCGCACGATCAACTTCATGTCGGCCAAGGGACCCGCAGCCCTTGCCTTCCGCGACGCGGTGCTCGAGCTTGCCGAGCGCACACCCTTCGCGCGCGCCTTCGTGAACAGCGGCCGGCTCTCGACCCCCGCCGTCTTGCGTGATTCGCCGCTCAATACGCCGGATCGCGACGGCTTCTCGGGGGCACTCGTGCCGGGTGCTGCCGCCCTCGACGCGCCCGTGTCGAAAGAGGGGAACGAGGGCTGGCTGCTCGCGGAGCTCGGCGGCGATTTCACGCTCCTCGTCTTCGGCGACGCGGCCGCGGTCGAGGCGGCGCTGCGCGGCCTTCCCGCCGGCCTGCCGAGGCCGCGTCTCGTCGCCGTTGCCGCCGAGCGCGAGGGGGACGCGGCACTCGTCGATCTGAAGGGCGTCGCCTTCCGCCGCTACGACGCGCGCCCCGGTACGGCCTATCTCGTAAGGCCGGACCAGCATGTCGCGGCGCGCTGGCGTGAAGCCGACGCACGCTCTCTCTCGGTGGCACTCGCCCGCGCGCTCGGCAGAGAAGACGAGGCGCACCCCTTGGCGATCGCAGGGGAATGAGCGTCATGGCGACGCCGCTCAAGGACAAGCTCAATATCGCGGCACCCGACGAGCTCTATGAGCTGCTCATCCGTGCGCACGAGGGGCTAAGCCAAGAAGAGAGCCTCAAGCTCGACGCCAAGCTCATCCTGCTGCTGGCCAACCACATCGGCGACATCGAGGTCGTGCGCGCAGCACTCGTCAAGGCGAAGGGCTAGACGTAGTGCCGGCTCTCAATAATTCGAGCGTCACCCCCTCCCC
>DATEQI010000382.1:0-4691 GCA_035272805.1 Alphaproteobacteria bacterium
CGGGTGCGGTCAATGCCGAGAAGGCGACGCGTCTCGCGCGTCTTAGGAAGTCTTGAGGCGGGGAGGACCCGAGAATGGCAAGCACGCAATCGTCTGCATCTCCGCGTCTCAAGGCGCCGGTCGGCGCCTGCGACACGCACATGCACTTCTACGACAGCAAATACCCGCTTGCACCGACCGCGGTCTCGGCCCCGCCCGAGGGACGGGTCGAGGTCTACCAGGCCGTCCAGCGCCGTCTCGGGCTCTCCCGCACCGTCGTGGTGCAGCCCTCCGCCTACGGCCTCGACAACCGCTGCACGCTCGCGGGCATCGCCGCCCTCGGCCTCGAGCGCGCGCGCGGCATCGCGGTCGTGGACACGCGCGTCAGCGACGGCGAGCTCGAGCGCCTCACCAAGGCGGGCATCCGTGGGGCGCGCTTTCACATGCTGCCGGGCGGCGCCATCGCGTGGGACGTCCTTGATGAGGTCGCGGCGCGTGTGCAGTCGGTCGGCTGGCACGTGCAGCTTCAGCTCGACGGAAGGCTCTTGCCCGAGCGCCAAGCGCAGATCGAGCGCTGGCCCGGCCGCATCGTCATCGACCATGTGGGGAAGTTCCTCGAGCCCGTGCCGCCCGAGCATCCCGCCTTCCGCTGCCTCCTCCGCCTGGTCGAGAGCGGACGCGTCTGGGTCAAGCTCTCGGCCCCCTATGAGGTCTCCAAGTCGGGTCCGCCGCTCTACGGCGACGTCGGCCGGCTCGCCAAGGAGCTGGTCAAGGCGGCCCCCGAGCGCATGCTGTGGGCGAGCAATTGGCCGCATCCGGGGCAGACGAGCTTGCCCGACGACGCAGCTCTCCTCGACCTCCTCCTCGATTGGGCGCCCGACGAGGCGACGCGCCGGCGCATCCTCGTCGACAATCCGGCTGAGCTCTACGGGTTTTGATTTTGCGATTTGCCCCTCTCCCGCTTGCGGGAGAGGGAGGGACCCCCGCGGGCCAAAGGCCCGCTTCTTCTGCATCATGCATAAGAGGCGCGCTACGCGCGCCGGGCGCAGCAATGGGAGGGTGAGGGACGACTCCGAAATCCGGCATTCCCTCACCCTTCCCATCCCTTCGGGATGGGCCCCTTCCCTCTCCCGCAAGCGGGAGAGGGAATTCGGCGACGAACCAGCCTCACGCCGGCTCGACGCCGTACATGTCGAGCTGCCAGCCCGCCGCGGTCAACGGGAACTTGCCGATCGTCCTGCGCACCCCGATCTGGTAGATGGGCTGGAAAAGGATGAAGTGGTTGGCCTGATCGACCGCGCGCTTCTGCCACTCGATCCAGAGCTGGGCCTGCTTCTTGGGATCGCTCTCCGCGGCCGCTTCATGCACGAGCTTGACGATGTCCTCCGGCGGGGTCCAGTGCACGCGCTTGGCGACCCGCTCGACGACCGCCGCCGCCCACAGCTCGCTCTCGACCGCGGGCGGGTTCCAGAAGGTGAGCACGCCGCCGCGCGCCTTGCCGGTTGTGTACTGAGTGCGCAGGTTGACCTGATCCATCGGATTGAGCGTCGCCTTGATGCCGACCCGCGCCAAGTCCGCCTGGATCTTCTGGCCGAGGAGCTGGTAGGAGACGCCTTCCACGTCGGCGTTGCCGTAGGCGATCTCGAACTCGAAGCCGTCGGGGAGGCCGGCCTTGGCGAGGAGCGCCTTGGCGCGCGGCAAATCCTGGCGGAAGCCGATCTCGCGCGCGATCTCCTCGGTCGACCCACTCGTGCCGATGGGGAGGAAATGCGCCGGGCGCACGGCGGCCCCGCCGAGCAGCGAGTCCTTGATGCCGTCGTAGTCGATGGCACAGCCGATCGCCTGGCGCGCCTCCTTGATTGCGAGCGCCTTGTTGAACTCGGGCTCCTGGGTCAGCGCCATATAGACGAAGTCGAGGCTGGTGAGACGGTCGACGCGCACCTCGGCCTCCCCCTTCAAGGTCGCGATCTGCTCGGGAATGAGGTTGAAGGCGGCGTCCACGTCGCCGCGGCGAAGCGCCAGGAACTGGGCCGCACTGTCGCTGAAGTGGCGGATCACCACGCGCTCGAAGGGCGGGGTGCCGCGCCAGTAGTGCGGGTTGCGCACGAGCTGGATCTGGGCGTTGCGCTCCCACGCCGTGAGGCGATAGGCGCCCGTGCCGGCCGAATTGCCGTTGAGCCAGGGCGTCGCCTTGTCGTCCTCCTTGGCGCCGGCGCCGGCATTGCCGCCGTGCTCCTCGACGAGCTTCCTCTCGAGCACCACGAACTCGGGTGCCGCGATGATGGTGAGGAGCGGCTGATCCGGCTGCTTGAGCAGGATGTCGAAGGTGTGGGGATCGACGATCTCGACGCGATCGACGTGCGCCACGTATTGCGCAGGCTGGTCCTTGAGGTTGAGCACGCGGTCGAACGACCATTTGACGTCCTCGATGGTCATCGCGTTGCCGCTCGGAAACTTGACGCCGTCGCGGAGGGCGAAGCGCCAGCCCTTGCCGTCGGGCGTGCGCGCCCACTTGGTGGCGAGTGCCGGCTGCACGTTGATATACTCGCCGGGCGCCATGGTGACGAGCGTCTCGTAGGCGGCCTCGGCGGTCATCGGCGAGGTGTATTGGGCGATGCGCGCGGGATCGAGGGTGATCGTATCGCTGATGTCGATGCCGATGACGAGCGTGGTCTTGTGCGCTTGCGCGAAGACGCGCTGCGGCAAGGCGCCCGCCAGCGCGGCACCGCCCACCCCCATGAGCTTGAGGAGCGCGCGCCGATCGATCCAGCCCGACCCGTTGCCCGATCCTTTGATTGTCATTTTGTTCCTCCCTTTCCCGTTCGCTTTGTCTTCGCCCCTGAGCCTAGGCTCCGATTAGATCGATTTAAGGGCAAATGTCGGGAAGGCGTCAAGACCGAGGGGTGTCACGCGCGCTAGCCCTCGTTCTTCACCCATTTGAGGAGGTGCTCGGCGACCGCGCAGAGCTCGCCCTGCTGGTTGGTGATCTCGACCTTGGCGCGCGAGCGGCGCCGCTCGGGCTCGATTTCGGCGATCGTGTAGCGCACCGTGATGGTGTCGCCGAGCTTGACGCCCTTCAAGAAGCGCACGCGGTCGTAGCCGAGCGAGACCGGGGTCTCGTCCATCCCGCGCTCGACGCATTTCGCGCACATCATGGTCGAGGTCGTCGACATGTAGCCGACGAGGAGCGCTCCGTGCGCGATGCGCCCGCCGTAGGCCGAGCGCTTCATGTACTCCTCGTTGACGTGGTTGCCGGCGAAGTCGCCGGTAATGCCGGCGAAGAGATAGACGTCGCTTTCGCTCACGGTCTTGGAGAACTTGACCTGCTCGCCGACGCTGACGTGGAAATTGGCCACTCGATACCTCCTTCACGCGCCGAGCTTGCGCCCCTTGGGAAGCGTGCCGGGACGGTCCGGTCCGAGCTCGCGGGCGAGGAAGGCGAGCACGCGCTTCAAGCGCTCGCTCGCCTGCGCCGCCACCGCCTCTGCATCGCACTCCCGCCAATCGTAGAAGCCGCGGCCGGACTTGAGCCCGGTCTCGCCGCGCGCCACCATGTCCTGGACGAAGCGCACCGGTTTTCCCGTATGCGCGAGCTTGGGCACGAGTGCCACTTGTGCCGTCGCATGGATCTTGAGCCCGCTGATGTCCTTCTGCTCGATGGCGCCGGTGACGCACATGCGCGGGCCGAGGAGATGCTTCGCGATGTCGTCGATCTCCTTGGGCGTGGCGGCGCCGATCTCGATCAAGTGATAGGCCTCGTTCAGGAGCGCATGCTGGAGGCGGTTGATGAGATAGCCCTCGACCGGCTTGCGCACGAGGATGGGCTCCTTGCCGGTGCGCCGCATCGCTTCCGCCGTGTGCGCGACGACCTCGGGGGCGGTTGCCGTCGCCGCGATCACCTCGACCATGGGAAAGACGTCCGCGGGCTGGAAGTAGTGCGCGCCGAGGAAGCGCTCGGGATGCGCGAGGCCCCGGGCGAGCTCGTCGAGCGAGAGCCCCGAGGTGTTGGTCGCGATGATGACGGATGGGGGATAGGCGGCCTCGAGCGCGCGGTAGGTCTCGCACTTGACCGCGACCTCCTCGGGCACGTTCTCGACGACGAGATCAGGCACTTCGGCGGGCGGCGTCGCGCTTGCCTTGACCCCCGGCGGCAGGCCGGGAACGCTCGGCCCGCGCCGGCTCCACACGAAGGTCTCGAAGCCGCCGTCTGCGAAGGACTTGGCGACGCCGCGGCCCATGGTGCCGGCGCCGACGACGAGGACGCGCTTGATGGGCGAAGTCATCGCTTTTCTCTCCCTGGGGCGCCCGTCCGCTTTGCCGGCGCCCTTTGACGGTGGCGCGCACTATAGCAGCAGGAGCGGCAGCGCACGATCTCTCTCCCTTTGGTCATCTCCCTTTGGCCATCTCCCTTTGGCTCTCTCCTCTTGGTAAGGCTGCCGTTAATATGATAGCCGTGTGGCGCCGCCGCCGGGGCGATTCGCAAAGGCGGATTCGGCGCTGGGAAGGAGGAGGGGAATGACGCCATCGCCGGAGGACCGCCCGTGCCCCTGAGCCTTTCGGTCATGGACGCGCGCTTCTACGTGCGCGAGGTCCGCACCCGGCTTCCCTTCCGCTTCGGCGCCGAGACGGTGGAGGGCTTCCCCCTTCTCCATGTCGCGCTCGAGGTGCAAAGCGGGAATGCGGCCTCGACCGGCTATGCCGGCGACAATCTC
>DATEQI010000383.1:0-8986 GCA_035272805.1 Alphaproteobacteria bacterium
ACCTGGACCTCGCCGTAGCCCGCCTCGAGCGCCTCCACCTGCAGCAGCGTCTCGGTCATTTCATGCGCTTCCATGCAGCTCTTCGGCCATCTTGGGATCGCCGAGATAGGCCTCGATCACGGCGGGATCGTTCGCCACCTCCGCGGGCGAGCCCTCCGCCAGCTTCTGGCCCGTGTTGAGCACGACGACGCGGTCCGAGAGGCTCATGATCGCCTGCATCAGGTGCTCGATCATGAGGATGGTGACGCCGCGCTCGCGCACGCGCCGTAAGACCTCGATCATGCGCTCGACCTCCGCCCGATTGAGCCCGGCGAGCACCTCGTCGAGGAGGAGGAGCGTGGGGCTCGCTGCGAGCGCGCGGGCGAGCTCGAGCCGCTTCTTGCCCGCGATGGTGAGCTGCGAGGCGAGGGTGGCGAGGCGGTCCTCGAGCCCGACGAAGCGTGCCGCCTCGCGCGCCCGCTCGCGCGCACGGGCGAGCGGCAGGTTCTCGCGCCCGAAGCAGGCGCCGACCGTGCAGTTCTCCAGCACCGTCATGGCGAGCAAGGGCTGCACGATCTGGTGCGTGCGCGCGAGCCCGGCGCGCGCGACGCGGTTGGGGCTCTCGCCGGTGATGTCGGCGCCGCGGAAGGCGATGCGGCCCTCGTCCGGCGCAATGACGCCGTTGATGAGGTTGAAAAGCGTCGATTTGCCGGCGCCGTTGGGGCCGATGAGGCCGAGGATCTCGCCCTCCTCGACGGCGAGGCTCAGCTTCTGCACGGCGAGCACGCCGCCGAAGCGCTTGCTCAGTCCCTCTATGACGAGAGGTGCGGTCATTCGAGCACCCGCTTGAGGCGCGGCCAGCGCTCGTAGACCCAGCCCATGAGGCCGCCCGGCATGAAAAGAACGATGAGAAGGAGAAGGGCGCCCGCGATGACGAGCTGGAAGCTGGAAAAGGTCTCCGAGGTAAGCAGCCAGCCGCGCAGCTCCTCGTAGAGATAGGCGCCGACGGCAGCCCCGGTGACGGTGCCCTGGCCGCCCAGCATGACGATGACGATCGCCTCGGTCGAGAACTGCAGATCGAAGGCGTCGACCGGCTGGATGAAGGCGCTCTTGAAGAAATAGAGCCCGCCGGCGAGCGCGGGCAGGAAGGCGGATGCGCTATAGACGAGCGCCTTGTAGCGCCGCGTCGGCACGCCCAAGACCGCCGCCGCATCCTCGTTCTGCCCGATGGCCAAGAGGCCGAGCCCGAACTTGGAGCTTTTGACGGCATAGCTCAGGTAGAGCGAGAGCCCCATGATGCCGACGAGAAGGAAATAGATGGTCCAGAGCGCCTGCCTGGGCCCGCCGAGCGGCGCGAAGAGCTCGGTCGAGAGATAGAGCCCGGTGGCACCGCCCCACGGACCGAAGTTGGAGACGAAGGCCTTGACCGCCTCGTTGATGCCGATGGTCGCGAGCGCGAAGTAGGCGCCGCGCAGGCGCAGGACGCCGAGGCCGAAGAGGAGGGCGAGCAGGCTCACGCAAATGCCGGCGGCGAGTGCGGCGGGGAGGAGCGGCCAAGCGGCGGCACTCAGGAGATAGACGCAGATATAGCCGCCGAGCCCGAAGAAGACGATGTTGCCGAAATTCACGTAGCCGGCATAGCCCATCATCATATTGAGGTTGCTCGCGAGCGTCATGTAGACGGCGGCGAGCAGCAGGCTCTCGCGCAGCTGCACATTGTCGCCGACGAGCGGTGCCGCCGCGAAGACCGCGATGACGAGTGCGATGATCCAGAAGAAGGGGCGGCGGGGGCTCACGGGCGCGCTTGCCTCCTCGCCGTCACGACCGGCGCAGCATCAGGAGGCCGCCGGGGAAGGCGATCAGCACCGCGATGAAGAGCAAGAACTCGATGATCGGCGTCCAGCTCACCGGCATGAAGGGAGTGGCGAGCCCCTCGACGAGCCCGAGCGCGATCCCGCCGATAAGGGCACCCGCCGGATTGCCGAGCCCGCCCAGCACCGTCACCACGAAGCTCTTGAGCTGGTAGGCGCCGCCCGCGAGCACGGTGAAGGGAAAGAGGGTCGCGATCAGGGCGCCCGACACGCAGGCGAGCGCCACGCCGAGGCCGAAGGCGAGCGACAGCACGCGCGTGGTCGGGATGCCGACGAGCTCCGCCGCCTCGCGGTTGCCGGACACCGCCCTCACCGCCTTGCCGAGCCGCGTGCGATAGAGGAAGACATAGAGCAGGCCCGCGAGGAGTGCGGTGAGGAGTGCCGCCATGATATGCGTGCCGGGAAAAGTATAGCCCTGCCACGAGAGGCCCGGCAGCGTCACCTCCACGTTGAAGAGGACGGTGCCCCAAGCGGCGGTGCCGAGGCCGATGATCACCAGATTGACCGAGAAGGTGGAGAGCAGGCTCATGAGCGGCGGCCGGCCGATCATGCGGTGGACCGCGAGCCAGTAGAGCCCGACCCCCACGGCGAGGCCGACCACGAGCACCGGCGGAAGTGCGGCATAGGCAGGCACGCCGAGTGCGCTCGTCAGGAAGTAGAGCCCGAACATGCCGGCGACGATCATGGCGCCGTGGGTCAGGTTGATGACGTTCATGACGCCCCAGATGAGCGTGAGCCCCATGGCGGCGAGCCCGTAGACCGAGCCCACGAGCACACCGTCGACGATCGATGCGATGATGCCGTACATAGGATGAGGCCGAGCCGCGGGGTCAGGCCGCGGCGGGGCGGCGGCGCGGCCCCGCTCGAGCCTTTCGCCCCGTGCCCGCCAGCGCCGAAAGATGAGTCATGCAAGCAACGAAATGTGCAACGGTGGCGGGCTCATGCATAACAACCGATGGACCGGCTTTCTGCGAAAGTCGGTCTAGGGCATGGGATAGAGAATGTCCGCGGTCTTGGCCGCCTGCGGCCAGACCACCTCCTTGACCAGCTTGCCGCCCTTCATCTGCCACTGGGCAAGCACCATCTCGTGCGCGATCTGCAGGCCGTGGTTCTTGGCATCGGTCGCGAACTTGTCGCGGCCGAAGAAGGTGACGGCGTCCGTCGCATTGAGCGCCTCGGCGACCTTGTCCGGATCGATCGAGCCGGACTTTTCCATCGCGTGCTGCAGCAGGAGTCCCGCCGCATAGCCGGCGGCGGAGTGATAGTCCGGCTCCTTCTTGAACTTGGCTTCATAGGCCTTGGCGAATTCCCCAGGCGTCGGTCCGAAATCCGGCTTGTAGGTGACCTGGGGCTCCCATTGCGATCCCACCGAGATGCCGAGGGCCGCGGGCCCCAGGCTGGCGAACTCCGGGCTGTCGGGTGCTACGAGGAGGGTCACCCATTTGAGGCCGGCCTTCTGGTCGTAGAGCTGGCGCGCGAGCGTGGCGCCGTCGGGATAATGGCCGCCGCCGAGGAAGGCGTCCGCCTTGGCGGAGATCATCTTGTTGATGATGGCGCTGAAGTCGGTGGTGTCGGGCGAATAGGATTCGTCGAGCACGACCTGGAAGCCGGCCTCCCCGGCCTGCGCGCGCGTCGCGATCGCGACCGCCTTGGAGAAGGGGTCGTCCGAATAGACCATCGCCACCTTGGCCGCCGGATTCTTCTCCTTGAGCGCCTCGACGGCGCCGGTCAGGTAATGGTCCGCCGAGCTCAAGGCCTGGAAGAGGTACTTGTTGCCGAGCTGGTAGGTCTTGCCCTCGGCGCCGCCCGCCGTGATCATGAGCTTGCCATATTGCTCGGAGATCACCGCGGCGGTGGCCGTGAGGCCGGAGGAGTAGGGGCTGAAGAGGAACTGCGCCTTGTCCTGGACGATGATGCGCGTATAGAGCTGCTGCACGCGGCCGCCCTGGGACTGGTCGTCGAAGCTGATGAAGCGCACCTTGTAGCGCTTGTCGCCGACCTTGATGCCGCCCGCCTCGTTGACCACGTCGCGCCACAGCTCCGCACCCCCGAGCTGGGCGATCGAATCAAGGTTGAGGGCACCCGTCTGCGAGACGGTGAAGCCGATGGTGAGCGTATCCTCGTCGGCCGCGAACGCCGGTGCGGCGAGGAGCATCGCTGCAGCCGCGGCGATTGCGCAAAACGTTCTCATGGCATCCTCCCTGTGCTCGCCGGGGCAGCCGCGCTCTCCCCCGCAGCGTCCCGTGCCAGACTCGCGAAAGCTCGTCCCTGCCGCCGAAATCTCCCGCTTTTCTGGTTCTCGGCACGAGGCCGTTACGAAGCGCGCAAACCCCGACGGTCGGCGCAAGCTTGTGCATGGCGCACCACAACTGTCAATGACGATATCCCCGCTCCCCGCGGCGTCGCATCGTCACGGGCAGATGCAAATTGGCGCCGCTCAAGTCGGCGGCGCGGAAGCCCGCCTTTACCCCCGCGCCACCCCGATGAGCCGGTCGAGCGCCGCCGGGTCGCCCTTGAGCGTGGCACTCGCGCCGTCATAGACGATGCGGCCGCGCTCCATGACGACGGCGCGCGGCGAGAGCTCGAGTGCCACGCGCATGTTCTGCTCGACGAGCACGAGCGTGAGCGCGCCCATCACCCGCAGGCGCCGCACCGCGCGGGCGAGCTCCTCGACGATGACGGGGGCGAGGCCCTCCGAGGGCTCGTCCATCAGCATGACGGAGGGGTTGCCCATGAGCGCGCGGCCGATGGCGAGCATCTGCTGCTCGCCGCCCGAGAGCTGATGGCCGCCGTTCGTCTGGCGCTCGCGCAAGGGCGGGAAGAGCTCGAACACCGCCTCCGTCGTCCACGGCCCCGGGCGGGCGGCGACCTCGAGGTTCTCGCGCAAGCTGAGCGAGGGAAAGATCTCGCGCTCCTGCGGCACGTAGCCGAGCCCCGCGAGGCAACGGCGGTGCACGGCGAGACGCGAGATGTCGCGGCCCTTGAAGCGCACGGCGCCGCGGTGAAGGCTGGTATGGCCCATCACGGTCGCGAGCAGCGTCGTCTTGCCGACGCCGTTGCGGCCGATGATGGAAATGCTTTCCCCCTCGCGGACGCTGAGGCTCACGTCATCGAGCACGACCGTCTCGCCGTAGCCGGCCGAGACCCCTTCGAGCTCGAGTGCCGCCCCGGCCTCAGCCATGGCGCGTTCGCTCCCGCACTTCCTCGCCGAGATAGACGGCGCGCACGCGCGCGTCCGCGGCGACCTCCTCGGGCGAGCCCTCCATGAGCACCGCACCTCCCACCAGCACGGTGATCTCGCGCGCGAAGCGGAACACCACATCCATGTCGTGCTCGATGATGAGGATGGCGATCTCCTCGTCGAGCCGCTCGAGCACGTCCAGGATGAGATGGCTCTCGCGCGACGACACGCCGGCCGCGGGCTCGTCGAGCAGAAGCACGCGCGGGCGTTGCGCCAGCGCGAGCGCGATCTCGACCAGGCGCTGGCGGCCGTAGGCCAGCTCGCGGACCGGCCTGAGCGCATCCTCGACCAGCCGGTGCGCCGCGAGATGCTCGAGCGCCTCCTCGATCACCGCCGGCTTGGAGCCCGCGGGTCGGAAGAGGTTGTTGCAGGCGCCGGTGCGCTCCCCGATCGCCAGGCAGACGTTCTCGAGCACGCTCAAGCCGCGGAAGAGCTGATTGATCTGGAACGTACGCGCGAGGCCCCGCCGCGCGCGCGCCTCCTGGGAGAGGTGCGTGATGTCCTCGCCGTTCAACAGCACGCGGCCCGCCGACGGCTTGAGCACGCCCGTGATCAGATCGACGAGGCTCGTCTTGCCGGCCCCGTTGGGTCCGATCAGCCCGCGGCGCGCGCCGCGCGGAAGTGTGAGCGTGATGTCGCGCGCGACGGCAAGCGCGCCGAAGCTCATGCTCACCCCGCGCGTCTCGAGCGCGGGCGCGCTCACGCCGAAGCCCTCCGGCTGAGGAGCCGGCCGAGGTCCTCGAGCAGCCCCAGGAGCCCCCTGCGCGCGAAGAGCACGGTCAGCACGAGGAGAAGCCCGATGCCGAACTGCCAGAATTCCGGGCTGAGCTTGGCGAGACTGTCCTCGAGCAGCATGTAGGCGGCGGCACCCACGAAGGCGCCGTAGAGGCGCCCCGCGCCGCCCAGGATGAGCATGACGAGAACCGCGGCCGAACGGTCGAACCCGAACACGCCGAGGGTCACGAAGGCGTTCGCCTGCGCGAAGAGCCCGCCCGCGATCCCCGCAATGGCGGCGCCGATCGTGTAGGCGACGACCAGCCGGCGATGCACCGGCGAGCCGAGCGCGTGCATGCGGCGCACGTTCTCGCGGATGCCGGTGAGCGCCTGGCCGAAGGGCGAGTAGACGATGCGCCGCACGAGGAGGAAGAGGAGGAAGAGCACGGCGAGCGCATAGAGGTAGGTGGTATGGCCGTAGAGGTCGTACTCGAAGCGCCCGAGGAGCGGCTCTATCGTGATCCCCGTGAGCCCCTCGAAGCCGCCCGTGATGTCGGCACGCGCGTTGCCGAGCTCCTGCAGCATGATCGCGGTGGCGAGCGTCAGCATGAGGAGCGTCAAGCCCCGATAGCGCAGGAGGAACCAGCCCGAGACGCAGCCCACGAGCGCGGCAGCGGCACCCGCCGCAAGGAGGCCCGTGATGGGCTCGCCCCAACCGTAGCGCGCGGCGAGCATGCCCGCCGTGTAGGCCCCGGTGCCGAAGAAGGCCGCATGCCCCAGGCTCACCACACCCGCATATCCGAGGATGAGGTCGAGCGAGAGCGTGAACAGCACCATGATGAGGAGCTGGGTTCCGAACGCCAGGTGACCGGGGAAGAAGAAGTAGGCGAGGACGGCGGCAAGCCAGGGCAGCGCCTCGGCCGCGCGCAAGCGGTGCCGCCGCAGCAGGAACTCCGCCGCGCGCGCGCGCGCGGCCTCGAGCGGCTCACTCGCGACCATAGAGCCCTGCCGGCTTGAGGAGCAGAAGCAGCACGGTGATCGCGTAGATGAAAAAGCCGCCGCCGTCCGGATAGAGATATTTGCCGGCGTTGTCGAAGATGCCGAGCACGAGGGCCGCGAGCACCGTGCCCTTGATGCTGCCGAGCCCGCCCACCGCGACGACGATGAGGAAGAGCACGAGGTACTGGACGGCGAAGCTCGGCGTGAGGCCGATGAGGTTGACCGCGAGCCCGCCGCCGAGTGCTGCGAGCCCGCTGCCGAGCGCGAAGGTGAGCGTGAAGAGCCGGTCGACGTCGATGCCGATCGACTGGGCCATGCGTCGGTTGTCGACGGCGGCGCGGATGCGGGCGCCGAGGCTGGTGCGCTCGAAGCCGTACCACAGCCCCGCGATGAGTGCTGCGCCCACCGCGATCATGAACACCCGATAGCCCGGAAAGACGCGAATGCCGAGGTCGATCTGTCCCTCGAGATATGAGGGCACTTTGACCGGCTGCGGCACCGGACCGTAGAAGAACGTGTAGCCGGCGACCGCCATGAAGGTGAGGCCGATGGTGAGCAGCACCTGGTCGAGCTCGCCCGCGCCATAGAGCCGGCGATAGAGCAGGCGCTCGATGACGATGCTCGCTCCACCCACCACCATGAACGCCACTGCGAGCGCCAAAAGGAAGGGCACGCCGTGCCGCACGGTCAGGCTCACGGTGAGATAGCCGCCCGCCATGGCGAAGGCGCCGTGGGCCAGGTTGACGAATCCCATCAGCCCCATGGTGACCGAGAGGCCCACGGAGATGACGAAGAGAATCATGGCGTAGGCAAGGCCATCGAAGAGAATGCTGACGGCGACGTCCGCGACGTGCTGCACCCGCGCCTCTTATGAGCGGCGACCGCCGCCGCGCCCGCGCGCGGCAGCGGTGCCATGGGCGGAGAGCGATGTCTCGAGAGCGCTCAGCTCCCGCACTTCTCGATCTTGAGCTCCTTGCACGGGTCCTTCACCGCAGGGATGGTCTCGAGCACCTTCACGCCGAGCTTGCCGTTGGGCAGCCTGACCACCTCCTCGACATGCTCGTCCTGGATGATGTCGCGCGTGTCGGGGTCGATGGTGATGCGGCCGCGCGGACTGTCGAAGCTCCAGCCGCGGAGTGCGGCCATCACCTTGTCCGGATCGAGCTTGCCGTTGAGCGTCTTGATCACATGGAAGACCGCCGCCATGCCGTCCCAGCCCGCGACCGACATGAACTCGGGTGTGGAGTCGGGGCCGTAGGCGTCGTGCCATTCCTTCACGAAGGCCTTATTCGCGGGATTGTCGTAGTCGGCGGCATAGTGGCCCATGGCAATGAAGCCGACCGCCGAGTCCCCCATGGCCTGGAGCTTGGTATCCTCGATGACGTCGCCCGGGCCGATCACCTTGATGCCGGCCGCCTTGAGGTTGAGCTCGCCGGAGGTCTTGACGAGGGCCGCGGCATGCACGCCCGACGGCACGAAGACGTAGAAGCACTGCGGCTTCTCGTCCTTGACGCGCTGGAGGAAGGGCGTGAAGTCGGGCACCTGCGAGGGATTGCCCATCGGGATCGCGTCGATGACCTTGCCGCCCGCCGATTCGAAGCCCAGCTTGAAGGCCTCGAGCTCGTCCTTTCCGGGCGGGTAGTCGGTATAGCCCACGGCGGCCGTGGCGCACTTGAGGCTTTTCGCGGCGTAGGTCCCCATCGGATAGCCGGACTGCCACATGGAGAAGGAGGTGCGCGCGATATAGGGCGACAGGTTGGTGATCCAGGCCGTACCCGCGTTCACGATGATCATCGGCACCTTCGCCTGCGTCACCACCGGGGCGCTGGCGATCGCGTCGGGCGAGAAGATGAAGCCGATCAGCAGATTGACGTGGTCCTGCGTGATCAGCTCGGTGACCTGCGTCTTGGCCCCCGCCCCCGTGGGCGGACCCGAATCGCGCTTGATCATCTCGATCTTGTTGTCGCCGAGCTCCTTCTCGTGGAGCTTGACGTAGAGCTCCATGGCTTGGGTGATCAGCTGGCCGAGCTCGGCATTGACGCCCGAATAGGTCAGCACCACGCCAAGCTTGATGGTCTCGGCCCTGGCGGCGGTCGCCACGGCGAGCGCAAGCGCAAGGCTTGCCAATAGCTTCAAAGATCGCATTGCATCCTCCCAGTTCGAGCCTTCCGGCCTTATGCGT
>DATEQI010000384.1:0-24448 GCA_035272805.1 Alphaproteobacteria bacterium
CGTGCTGCCGAACGGCGGTGCTGCCGCCGGGGAACCCAGCGTTGCCGAAACCGCAGCGCTCGTCGAGCAGCTCATGGGCCGCAAGCCCGAGCTCCGCCTCGCCTTCATCCAGGAGAACGCGCGCTTCGTGAAGGAGATCGACGTATGAGGAGCGCAGGCATATTGAGGCCCCGATCACAACAAGCCCCTCTCCCGCTTGCGGGAGAGGGGCTTAGGCCCGTGTTGGTGCCGCTAGACGTCGATCTCCTTCACAAACCGCGCGTTCTCCTGGATGAAGGCAAGGCGCAGCTCGGGCTTGCGGCCCATGAGCTGCTCGACGAGCTCGGCGGTCTCTTTGGCGTCGAGCGCCTCGGCATCGGCGCTGCCGTTCGGCAGTACCACCTTGAGGAGCGTGCGCGTCTTCGGGCTCATCGTCGTCTCGCGCAGCTGGGCCGGCGGCATCTCGCCGAGCCCCTTGAAGCGGCTGAGCTCGACCTTGCCGCGGCCGACGAACTCCTTGGCCAGGAGCTCGTCCTTGTGCTTGTCGTCGCGCGCGTAAAGCACCTTGCCACCTTGGCTCAGGCGGTAGAGCGGCGGGATGGCGAGGAAGAGCCGGCCGTCCTCGATGAGCCCGGGCATCTCCTTGTAGAAGAAGGTCATGAGGAGGGAGGCGATGTGGGCGCCGTCCACGTCGGCATCCGTCATGATGATGACGCGGTCGTAGCGCAGCTTGTCCGTGCTGTAATGGGCACCCAGGCCGCAGCCGAGCGCCTGGGTGAGATCGGCGAGCTCCTGGTTGGCGCGCAGCTTGTCGGCCGACGCACTCGCGACGTTGAGGATCTTGCCGCGCAAGGGCAGCACCGCCTGGCTCTCGCGCTCGCGCGCCTGCTTGGCCGAGCCGCCGGCCGAATCGCCCTCGACGAGGAAAATCTCGGTGTCCTCCGACGAGCGCCGCGCGCAGTCGGCGAGCTTGCCGGGAAGGCGCAGGTTGCGCGTCGCACTCTTGCGGCTCATCTCGCGCTGGTCGCGCCGGCGCTGGCGCTCCTCGGCGCGCTCGATGATGGCATCGAGCAAAAGCTTCGAGCCGGCGGGGTCGGCCGAGAGCCAATGGTCGAAATGGTCCTTGACGTGCTGCTCGACGAGGCGCGCCGCCTCCGGCATGGAGATGCGCTCCTTGGTCTGGCCCTGGAACTGCGGATTGCGCACGAAAAGCGAGAGCAGGATCGCCGCCCCCTCGGCCACGTCGTCGGCGGCGATCTGCTTCGACTTGCGGTTGCCCGTGAGCTCGCCATAGGCGCGCAAGGCGCGCGCGAGCGCCGTCCTCAGGCCGAGCTCGTGGCTGCCGCCTTCGGGTGTCGGCACCGTATTGCAGTAGGAATGCAGCAGACCTTCGCCGTCGAGCGGCCAGGCGATCGCCCATTCGACGCGACCCTGATCCTCGGCGAAGCGCGCCTCGCCGGCGAAGGGGAGGGGAGTGATCGTCTTGCGCTCCTCGAGCGCCGCCACGAGATAGTCCCGCAGCCCGCCCGGGAAATGGATGGTCGCCTCGGCGGGCACGCCTTCGATGCCTTTCAAGAGGGCGGGCGCGCATTTCCAGCGGATCTCGACGACGCGCGTGAGATAGGCCTTGGAGCGTGCCATGCGGTAGACCCGCTCGGGCTTGAGGCGGACCTCGGTGCCGAAGATCTGCGGGTCGGGATGGAAGCGCACGGTGGTGCCGCGGCGGTTCGACACGGCACCCGCGTCCTTGAGCTTGCCCTTGGGCTTGCCGCGCGCGTAGTCCTGCACCCAGAGGCGGCGCTCGCGCGCGACCTCGACGGTCAAGCGGTCGGAGAGCGCGTTCACCACCGAGAGCCCGACGCCATGGAGCCCGCCGGCCGTGCTATAAACCTTGTCGGAGAATTTGCCGCCCGAGTGGAGCGTGGTGAGGATGACCTCGAGCGCCGATTTGTCCTTGAACTTGGGATGGCGGTCGACCGGAATACCGCGGCCGTTGTCGCTGACCGTGAGCGAGCCGTCGGCCTCGAGCTCGATCTCGATCCAGCTCGCGTGGCCGGCAATCACCTCGTCCATGGCGTTGTCGAGCACCTCGGCGACGAGGTGGTGGATGGCGCGCTCGTCGGTGCCGCCGATATACATGCCGGGACGGCGGCGCACGGGCTCGAGACCCTCGAGCACCTCGATGTCCTTGGCGGTGTAGCTCCCCCGGCCCTTGGCAGCGCCGGTGGCGGGCAAATCGAAGAGGTCGGCCATGGACGGCATTATGGGGGGTGCCCGGACCGGCTTCAAGGGCATGCTGTGGCTTGTTGCAGCGCATTCAACAAGATGTTGTGGGTGAAGGAGATGAGCGCATGGCAAAGCAGGCGCTGACGAGACAAGCGGCGAGGCGCCCGGGGCGCGCAGGCGAGGAGCCGCGCGGCGAGCTTCAGATCCGCACGGCCACCCGGCCGGCGGACACCAACCAGAACGGCGACATCTTCGGGGGCTGGGTGCTCGGCCAGATGGACGTGGCCGGCGGCATCTTCGCCGCCAAGGTCGCGGGCGGGCGCGTGGTCACCGTTGCGATCGAAAGCATGACCTTCAAGAAGCCCGTTTATGTCGGCGACGTGGTGTGCGTTTACGCTGAGCTGATCCGGGTGGGGAGGAGCTCCATCACGGTGTGGATCGAGACGTGGGTCTTGCGGCGCAACGCGGGCGACCGCATCCTGGTGACTGAGGGCAATTTCACCTACGTCGCGATCGACGCGAAGGGGCGGCCGCACAAGGTCAAGCCGAGCCGTTGAAAAGTGACGGGCCGCCCCGCTATGGAGCGGCCCGCTTGTGCGATGCCGGTAGCGCTTGACAGCGTGCGCGTGGCGCTCAGGCGCTGTAGTACATCTCGTACTCGACCGGGTGCGGGGTGTGCTCGAAGCGGTAGACCTCCTCCCAACGCAACTCCATGTATGAATCGATGGCGTCGTCGGAGAACACGTCGCCCTTCTTGAGAAAGTCGCGGTCGGCCTCGAGGTTCTGCAACGCCTCGCGCAAGGAGCCGCACACGGTCGGCACCGACTTGAGCTCCTCGGGCGGCAGGTCGTAGAGGTTCTTGTCGATCGGGTCGCCCGGATGGGTCTTGTTCTGGATGCCGTCGATGCCCGCCATCAGCATGGCCGCGAAGCCGAGGTAGGGATTGCAGAGCGGGTCCGGGAAGCGCACCTCGACGCGCTTGCCCTTGGGGCTCGAGACGAAGGGGATGCGGCAGGCGGCCGAGCGGTTGCGCGCCGAGTAGGCGAGCAGCACCGGCGCCTCGAAGCCCGGGATGAGGCGCTTGTAGCTGTTCGTCGTCGGGTTGGTGAAGGCGTTGATGGCGCGCGCATGCTTGATGACGCCGCCGATGTAATAAAGCGCCATCTCCGAGAGATCGGCGTAGCCCGAGCCCGCGAAGAGCGGCTTGCCGCCCTTCCAGATCGACTGGTGGGTATGCATGCCCGAGCCGTTGTCGCCATAGACGGGCTTCGGCATGAAGGTCGCGGTCTTGCCGTAGGAGTGGGCAACCATCTGCACGCAGTACTTGTAGATCTGCATGGCGTCGGCGGTCTTCGAGAGGGTGCCGAACAAAATGCCGAGCTCGTGCTGGGCCGGCGCCACCTCGTGGTGATGCTTCTCCACCTTGACGCCCATGGCGGCGATGGCATCGAGCATCTCGGAGCGCATGTCCTGCGCCGAGTCGACCGGCGGCACCGGGAAGTAGCCGCCCTTGATCGGGGGACGATGGCCCGAGTTGCCTTCCTCGTACTGGCGGCCCGAGTTGTAGGGGCCCTCCTCGCTGTCGATATAGACGAAGTGCTCGTTCATGCTCGACTTGAAGCGCACATCGTCGAACACGAAGAACTCCGCCTCGGGGCCGAAATAGGCGGTGTCGCCGAGGCCGGTCGCCTTGAGGTAGGCCTCGGCGCGCTTGGCGGTCGAGCGCGGGTCGCGGCCGTAGGCCTCGCCGGTGGTCGGCTCGACCACGTCGCAGACGAGCACGAGGGTCGGCTGGGCCATGAAGGGGTCGAGCGTCGCCGAGTCTGGGTCGGGCATGAGCGTCATGTCCGACTCGTTGATCGCCCTCCAGCCGGCGATCGAGGAGCCGTCGAACATGACGCCGTCCTCGAGGAACGACTCGTCGAAATTGCTCACCGGGTGGCTCAGGTGCTGCCACTTGCCGCGCGGATCGGTAAAACGGAAGTCGACGTACTTGACGTCGTGCTCCTTGACCAACTCGAATACCTTCTCGAACTTCTTCGTCATCGTTGCTGATCCCTTCTTGATGGTCGAGGGGTGGAAATGCTGCAAGGGCGCAAGCCTTCGCAAGCCGCCCCCGCTTGTGGTTGTGCCCTCCCGGCGGACGCTCCGGGAGCGGTCGCGCGAGGGTCTAGATGGCGTCCTTGCCGCGCTCGCCCGTGCGGATTCTGATGGCCTCCTCCACGGTGGTCACGAAGATCTTGCCGTCGCCGATGCGCCCCGTGTGCGCCGCCTGCTGGATCGCCTCGATCGCGCGGTCGACGAGCGCGTCCTCCAGCACGACTTCGATCTTCACCTTAGGCAGGAAGTCGACGACGTATTCCGCCCCGCGGTAGAGCTCGGTGTGGCCCTTTTGTCGGCCGAAGCCCTTCGCTTCCGTCACGGTCAGGCCCTGGAGCCCGATCTCGTGGAGCGCCTCTTTCACTTCGTCGAGCTTGAACGGCTTGATGATGGCTTCGATTTTTTTCATAGCCTTTCTCGTCTGGCTTCAAGTCGCATGGCGATGGCTTGCGCGGGTGCGCCGTCGCCGCCGCAGCACCCGATCTCTGTGGCCCCTCATTGGCCCGCCCCTCATTAGCATGGCGCGTGCCAACCGTCGCATCCCTTCGGGTTGAGGCGCTTCCGCAGCTTCGCGGCCTAGATCACGAGGACCGGGCGCGAATTATCGCCCAAAACTCGTGCAAATGCTTAAAATTCCAGCAGCGAAATCGGTCAGCCATTCGACAAGGCGACGCGGATGCGCTGGATCGCGCGCTCGATGTTCTCCGTGCTGTTGGCGTAGGAAAAGCGGACATAGCCCTCGCCATAGCGGCCGAAGCTGGTGCCGGCAATGGTGGCGACACCGGCTTCCTCGAGGAGCTTTTGCTGGAGCGTGCGGGCATCGAGCCCGGTGCCGGCGATGTTGGGAAAGGCGTAAAAGGCTCCGCCGGGCTCCACGCAACGGAAGCCGGGAAGCTGGTTGAGCGCGCGCACGATGACGCGCCGGCGCTCGTCGAACGCGTTCACCATGCGGCCGACGCTCTCCTGCGGGCCGGTGAGGGCCGCAAGGCCCGCGTATTGCGCGGCCGCATTGACGCAGCTGTGGCAGTTGACCGCCAACCGCTCGGCATGCGGGAAGAGGGCCGCGGGCCAGACGCTGAAGCCCATGCGCCAGCCCGTCATCGCGTAGGTCTTGCTCCAGCCGTCGAGCAGGATGACGCGCTCGCGGAGCGCCTCGTATTTCAGCAGCGAGACATGCTGGCGGCCGTCATAGAGCATCTGGCTGTAAATCTCGTCGCTCAAGACCGCGACATGCGGATGAGCAAGCAGGCCCTCGGCCAACTTGTCGAGCTCGTCCTTGGGCACCGCACCGCCCGTGGGATTGGCCGGGCTGTTGAGAATGAGGAGGCGTGAGCGGGGCGTGATACGCGCGAGCACCTCGCCCGCGTCGAAGGAGAAGCCGCTCTCCTCGTAAAGCGGAATCGGCACCGCCTTGGCGCCCGTGAAGTTGATGACCGATTCATAGATCGGGAAGCCGGGGTTGGGGTAGAGGATCTCGGCACCGGCCTCGCCGAACATGAGAATCGCGAAGAACATGGTGACCTTGCCGCCCGGCACGATCAGCACCCGGCCGGGGTCGACCTCGACGCCATGCCGGCGATGGAGGTCGGCTGCGACCGCCGCACGCAGCTCGGGGATGCCGGCGGCGGGCGTGTAGCCGTGATGGCCGTCGCGGAGCGCCTTGCAGCCCGCCTCCACGATATGCTCGGGCGTTTTGAAGTCGGGCTGGCCGATGCCGAGGTTGATGATGTCGCGGCCGGCCGCGGCAAGGGCGTTGGCGCGGGCGAGCACCTCGAAGGCGGTCTCGGTGCCGAGGCGGGAGAGCCCGGCGGCAGGCTGTAGCATGATCCTCCTCCAGGGAAAAAGTGCGCCACTATGCCCGAGAGCGGTGGCGCGAGTAAACGCCCATGCGCTCAAGGCCGGAGAACCGTGATATCCGGTCACGGCCGGCCCGTCCAATGCGCGAGCGCTTGGCCAACGAAGACGACGCCGAGAACCGGGAACGGCAGCAGGGCGGCCCCGTCAATGAGTGCCGGTCTCTGAAGCCGCCTTACGCGCGGCGCGGCTTTCGTGCTAAATCGCCGTGCTTGCGACCACCGAGCCCCCCATGAAACCAGCCAACAGCATCCTCGCGAGCTCCGGCACCTCGGTATTCGAGGTCATGTCGCGCCTGGCGATCGAGCACCGCTCGATCAATCTCGGCCAGGGCTTCCCCGACGGCAACGGGCCCGAGGACGTGCGCGCCAAGGCGGCCCACTTCCTCGAGGACAAACCGAATCAATACCCGCCCATGCTCGGCGTGCCCGAGCTGCGCCAGGCGGTGGCCGCCCACGCCAAGCGCTTCTACGGCCTTGAGATCGATTGGGAGCGCGAGGTCATGGTCGCCTCCGGCGCTACCGAGGTGCTGGCGAGCTGTCTCTTCGGCCTCATCGAGCCGGGCGACGAGGTGGTGCTGCTCGAGCCGCTCTACGACAGCTACCTGCCGATCGTGCGCCGGGCGGGTGCGGTCCCGCGCCTGGTGCGCCTCGCCCCGCCCGGCTGGGAGCTGCCCAGGGACGATCTCGCCGCGGCGTTCTCGGCCAAGACCAAGCTCATCCTCCTCAACTCTCCCATGAACCCGGCGGCCAAGCTCTTCACGCGCGAGGAGCTCGCCTTCATCGCCGAGCTCGTCCTCCGCCACGATGCCTATGCCGTGTGTGACGAGGTTTACGAGCACCTCGCGTTCGACGGCCGCACGCACATCCCGCTCATGACGTTTCCCGGCATGCGCCGGCGCTGCCTCAAGATCGGCTCGGCGGGCAAGACCTTTGCCCTCACCGGCTGGAAGGTCGGCTATGTCACCGCGGCCCCCGAGCTCCTGCAGCCGATCGCGAAAGCGCACCAGTTCATCACCTTCACGACCCCGCCCAATCTGCAGCGCGCCGTCGCATACGGCCTCGGCAAGGACGACGCCTATTTCCGCTCGCTCGCCCGGGAGCTCGAGACGAAGCGCGACGTCTTCGCCAAGGGCTTGGCGGAGGTTGGCTTCGACGTGCTTGCCTGCCACGGCACCTACTTCATCAGCGCCGACTTCCGACCCTTGGGCTTCAACGGCGACGATGTCGAATTCTGCCGCCACATCACGACGGAGGCGGGAGTCACGGCCATCCCGGTGAGCGCCTTCTATGAGGGTGCGGGGCCGGACCACTTCGTGCGCTTCGCCTTTTGCAAGGAGGACGAGGTGCTGAGGGGAGCGCTCGAGCGCTTGCGGCGCCATTTCCGCCGCGGCTGAAGGAGCTCGGCCGGCGCCGGCGGCGCTTGACCGCCGCCGGGCAAAGGATTAGAGACGTGCGACCTCGGCGCCGCGAGGCTGCTCGGGGTTTCGATGGCGGGCGTAGCTCAGTTGGTAGAGCGCCAGATTGTGGTTCTGGATGTCGCCGGTTCGAGCCCGGTCGCTCGCCCCAATCAAGCCAAAGCTGTCACGTAACGGCACGGCGAGAACGCGGCTACGACGCCTCTGATGCGCAAGCGCAGAGCACGGGCAAGAGGCCGGCCCGGCTCCGAGTAGGTGGGCGGCATGCGGAATGCTCGAGCGTCGGCCCATGGGAAGTCGACCAGTATGCGAGGTACGATGATGAACCGCACGATCACAGCGCTCCTGGCCGGGATCGTCGCGTCGGTGATGCTCCTCTCGGCCCTGCCGGCCGCGGCGCAAGCGAATATGGCGGTCGTCGACCCTCAATTCCTGGTGCAGAACTCCGAGGTCGGCAAGAGCATCCGGACGCAAATGGACAAATTGCGCGCCAATGAGGAACGCGCGCTCAAGGCCACCCAGGACAACTTGACGAAGCTCGAGCAGAGCCTCACGCAGGAACGCGCCACGCTCGCGGCAGACGAGTACCAGAAGCGCGCGCTGGAGATCAGACAAAAGGCGGCGGAGCTCCAGCGCGACGCGCAGGAGCGCGGAAACAAATTGGAGGTCGCCTTCCGCAACGCGGGGGTGAAGGTCGAAAATGTGATGGCGCAGATCGTCGATGAGATCAACAAGGAGCGCAACTTCACCATGACGTTCCGTCGCTTTGCGCTGATGGGAACCACGAGCGTTCCCGACATCACGCAGGACGTGCTCAAGCGGCTCAATCAGCGTATGCCGAGCGTCGTCGTCGAGTTGCCCAAGTAAGGCCGACAACAGCAAAGCGCCGAGAATGGAGCCCCTCGATAGCCCTAAATTCCGCCGCGGGGGCGCTCGCAACGGGAGGAGATGCAGGACATGGGCTCGTCGGACAAAATCGCCGTCGTCACCGGTGCCGGCAGCGGCGTCGGCAGGAGCGTCTCGCTAGCACTTCTGGCCGAGGGTTACAGAGTGGTGCTCGCCGGGCGTCGCAAGGACGCTTTGGAGGCCACCGCCAGCCAAGGCAAAAGTTCCGGCGGCCGCACGCTCGTGGTGCCGACCGACGTGCGGGACCCCGCCGCCGTGAAGGCGCTTTTCGCCAAGACGAAGGAAGCCTTCGGCCGGCTCGACCTCCTCTTCAACAACGCGGGCACTGGAGCACCACCTGTGCCGCTCGAGGACCTCAGCTTCGAGCAATGGAAGGCGGTCGTCGATATCAACCTGACCGGCAGTTTCCTCTGCACGCAGGAAGCGATCAAGATCATGAAGGGCCAAACGCCGCGCGGCGGCCGCATCATCAATAACGGCTCCATTTCGGCGCACGCGCCGAGGCCCAACTCGGCGCCTTACACCTCCACGAAGCACGCCATCACCGGCCTTACCAAGTCGACCTCGCTCGACGGCCGGAAATACGACATCGCCTGCGGCCAGATCGATATCGGCAACGCGGCGACCGAGATGACGGAGCGAATGAAGGACGGGGTTGCGCAGGCGAACGGCACGATCGCGGTCGAGCCGCGAATGGATCCCAAGCATGTCGCGAGCGCCGTGGTCTACATGGCGAGCCTGCCGCTCGATGCCAACGTGCAATTCCTCACCGTGATGGCGAGCAAGATGCCGTTCATCGGGCGCGGGTGACGCCAAGCGGGCAAGTTTGCGCGAGCGCCCGAGCCGCTGAAGCGTCCATAGGACGCGCGCCGAGGGCAGGGGCTCAGAACAGCTTCGCCGGGTTGTTCTCTTTGTTGCCGGTGTGGCTCTGCGGCACGCGCTCGCCGATGCGCCAGTCGGCCGGGGGAACGAACTGCCCCTGCCAGAGCCCCTGTTTTTTAAGGCGCGCCTCTTCCTCGGTCTTCTCGTAATAGAGCGTGCGGGTGCGGTCCGCGATGGCCCAACCCGCATCGATCATCGCCTGGGCCAAGTCGTTGGTACCGATCGAGCAGACGCCGAGCATCTCGGCGTTCTCGTTCGGTCCGCGCGGCAGGCAGCTCACGCTGCCCCCCTTGACGAGGCCGGCGAGGGCCTGTCGCGCGTCTGTACCGCATGGATACTCCTTGCCTTGCGCGTCGTTGCAGATCTCATCGATATCGGGGGCGTCGATGCCGTAGAGCTTGAAGCGCCGACCCGCGATCTCGAGATGGGTCGCGTCGATGACGACGGCCGCGCCGCTCGCGACCGAGACGTCCGCCGCGTGGAGGTCGAGCGGGACGAGGAAAGGGGCGAGCGAGATGAGTGCTGCGCGCAGCCACCGCGCGAACAAGGGGCGAGGGGCGAGCGCGCCGCTCGTGCGCGGCAAGGCGTCGGCGGTGCCGACCCCTCGCGTCATTTGAGCGGCGAGAAGGGGGCCGGGATCAGGAGGCGGTTCTCCATCTTCTCGATGAGCGGCAGGACCTTCGGGATGTAGCCGAGCCAGGTCGCATCCTGCCACAGCTTGGCGCGCCGCCGCGCACGCTCGTCGAGCGACTCGTAGGCCCAGATATGGACCACTTGGTTGAGCGTGCCGAAATCGGTCTGGAAATAGCCCACGAGGTTGCCGAGAATGGCCTTCTGCACTGCCAGCCCCTCGGCTTCATAGGTCTTGAAGTAGGAGCCGAGCGATCCCGGCTTGAGCGTGTAGGTGCGTTCCTCGTAAATCATGCCGCCTCTCCCAGCTCGTGTCGCCTGCCCCTGAGCAAGGCGGGAGCCGGCGAGGGAAGTCAATCCGTCTTCGCCGGGTTTTGCGGCGGGATGTCAGGCGGCGGCGCCGGCTTCTCCTGGCTTTCCGGTGCTGCCGCCGGGGCCTGTTGATCCGCAGGCGCGGCAGGTGCGGTTGCCGGAGGCTCCTGGCTTTCCGGGGCTAGGGACCCGTATTTCTCGTGCAGCTTGGCGATCGCCTCCTTGGCGTCATACGCGCCGGCTGCCACCTCCTTCTGGAGGTCGTAGCTGAGGAGCACGCGCGCATCGAGCAGATCATAGTGCCCGTAAGTGCCGAGACCCGCGGGCGTACCGAGGGTGGCATAGTCGTGATAGGTGGGAACGCAGCCGCAATTGAGCGTTTGGCAGGTTTCCTCGCATTTGCGGTACTCCGGGTCGGTGTACCGATCGTTTTTCACGACGACACGTAGGAAATTCTCACGACCTGCGACCGTGAAGCCCGCATAGCCGTTGTCGAGCGCTATTTTCGCGGCCTGCAGGATCGCCATGTCGTAGGCGAAGGGCAGATAGGCCTCGGCATCGAAATTTCGTTGCTTGATGGTTATGGCATAGGTCGGCTTGTACTTTGCCAGGAAGAGCGTCTTGTACGAGGTCGGGCTAACCTGTTGATTGAGATAGCCGAACTTTTCGGTGCCCCGTGCCGGAGCATTGAGCAGCCGCGCGAGGTCGGTCTCAGCGCCCGCCGCGGCGACGATGGCGCCGCCGCCCTGGAGTGGCGGGCTTTGCTGGTAGGCGGACCCGCAAGCGGCGATCAGCAGCAGTAATGCCGCGCTTCCGGCCCGCGGAAGCCATCCCATGACGCTCTCCCCGAACTTTCTCATTGGCGAACTCGCTTGTGGCATCGGCGCTTGCGGCGTTGCGCCATGATAAGGGCTCTGCCAGCCTGCTGGCAATGGCCCGCGCAATAGGGTCGGCGCAATAATTGGCCTCCGAGCCTCGACACGATAACATCAAATGGTCTTTTCTGGCTGCTATGACGATGCCGAGGACCGCCTGGCCATGCACGTGAACCAACGCCACGCGAGGGCCCTGCTGACGGTTGCCGAGATGGCGCGCGCCGATCAGGCGGCCCTCGCCCAAGGCATTGCCGGCGAACGGCTCATGGAGGCGGCCGGGCGCGCGGTTGCCGACGCCGTGCGGGCCCGAATGCCGCGGGGTGCAGCACTCGTCCTCTGCGGGCCGGGCAACAATGGCGGCGACGGCTTCGTGGCCGCGCGCTATTTGCGCGAGGCCGGTTGGCCGGTGCGGGTGGCGCTGCTCGGCGACAAGGCACAGCTCAAGGGCGATGCCGCCCTCAATGCCGGCCGCTGGGGCGGTGCCATCGAGCCGCTCGGCACGGAGGGGCTCGCGGGCGTTAGGGTTGTCGTCGATGCGCTCTTCGGCGCCGGCCTCGCGCGTCCGCTCGAGGGGGCTGCCCGGGCGGTGGTCGAGGCCATGGAGGCGCACGGCACCCCCGTCGTCGCGGTGGACGTCCCGAGCGGGCTCCATGGCGATACCGGCGAGGTCCTGGGTGCCGCGCCGCGGGCGGCCGTGACGGTCACCTTCTTCCGCATGAAGCCGGGCCATCTTCTCTTGCCCGGCCGGCTCCTCTGCGGCGAGACGCTCGTCGCCGATATCGGCATTCCGGCGACCGTTCTCGCTGCCATCAACCCCGGCACCTTCGTCAACGATCCAGCACTTTGGCTGCAGCACTATCCTTGGCCGACGCTAAGAGACCACAAATACCGGCGTGGTCACGCCCTCGTGGTCGCGGGTGCGCGCATGACGGGGGCGGGCAGGCTCGCGGCGCGTGCAGCGCTGCGCGCGGGTGCCGGCCTCGTCACCGTGACGAGTCCGCCTGCCGCCGAGCCGATCTATCAAGCGGCCATGGCCGGCCTCTTGACCGAGCCTTTCGAGGATATCGCCTCCTTCAAGCGCGTGCTCGAAAGTCGGCGCAAGACCGTCTATCTTCTCGGCCCTGGCAACGAGGCGACGCCGGAAACACGCGCGCGCGTGCTGGCGGCGCTGTCGACGGGCCGGCCGTGCGTGCTTGATGCCGATGCCCTGAGCTGCTTTGCAGGAGAGCCAAGCGCCTTGTTGTCTGCGATCAAGGGCCCCTGCATCATGACCCCGCACGAGGGGGAGTTTGCGCGCGTCTTTGCCGGGTCCGGCGACAAGCTGACGCGGGCCCGGCGCGCCGCCGGCGAGAGCGGTGCGGTGGTGCTTCTCAAGGGCGGCGATACGGTCATTGCAAGCCCGGACGGCCGTAGCGCGATTTGCAACAATGCGCCGCCCGAATTGGGCACGGCCGGTACGGGAGACGTGCTTGCCGGTCTCGTCCTCGGCCTGCTGGCACAGGGCATGCCCCCCTTCGAAGCCGCGGCCGCGGCCGCCTGGCTTCACGGCGAGGCCGGCTCGGCGGTAGGCCCCGGCCTCATCGCCGAAGATCTTCCCGACGCGCTGCCAAGCGTGCTGCGGCGCCTGAAGGCCTGCGCCCGCGCGGTGAAGGAGAGCGGGCCCGGACCGCTTTGGGACGCGCCATGAAAGCGGCCGAGAAAATCGGTTTCGTCGATCGCACGCTGCGCAACCTGCGTAGCGCGTGGAGCGATATCGCCCAGGCAATGACGGGAGCCTGGTCGGGGGCACCCGACCCCTCGCTCCCGGAGGAGGATGCGGTACTGCTCAGAGAGCAGATGCGCGTCTGCCTCGAGGGCCGCGGCGGCGAGGTGTCGGCGCGCGCGCGCGCCGCAGCGCTGGGCAGGAGCTATCTCGCCCTCAATCCTGAGGGACGCCGGCGCTTCCTCGCCATTCTGGCGAAAGATTTCGACATAGACCGCTCCGCGGTCGACCGCGCCGCGAAGGCCTTGCCCCAGGGCGGCGGGGCCACTGCAACCCGGCGCAAGGCGGAGCGCGCCCTGCGCGCTGCGCTGGACGCTCCTCGTATAAGATTACTAAAACAATTCACGGAATTACCAGACGGTGTTAAATTTCTCGTTGAGCTGCGCGCCGAGCTTCTCCACTTCGCCAACGGCGACCCGGCGCTTGAAGCGCTTGAGGCTGATCTCAAGGCTCTGTTGGCGGCCTGGTTCGACATCGGTTTTCTTGAGCTTCGCCGCATCGGCTGGGAGTCGCCGGCTGCCCTCCTCGAGAAGCTCATGGCCTATGAGGCCGTGCATGAGATCGAAGGGTGGAGCGACCTCAAGGATCGCCTGGATTCGGACCGCCGCTGCTTTGCCTACTTCCATCCCCGCATGCGCGACGAGCCGCTCATCTTCGTCGAGGTGGCGCTTTACCACGGCCTGGCCGAGAACATCCAGCGCCTGCTCGATCCCGCGGCCCCCGTGCAGGACCCGCAAACTGCGGATACCGCCATCTTTTATTCCATTTCGAATGCCCAGCGGGGTCTCGTGGGCATCAGCTTCGGCGGCTTTCTGATCAAGCGGGTGGTCGATGAGCTGGCCGACGAGTTCCACAATCTCAAGGGCTTCGCCACCCTCTCGCCGATGCCGGGCTTCCGGCCTTGGCTCGAGGACCAGCTCAAGTCGGCGGAGGCGGCGCTCCTCCTGCCACCCGAGCGCAAGGCGCTCGCGGCGTTCCCGGCCGGGGCCGGCGGTGCCGGCACCTTCGCCACCCTTCTCGCGCTGCCCGGCTGGTACGACAACCCTCCTATGGCCAAGGCATTGCGGGGGCCCCTTACGCGGCTTGCGGCACGCTACCTGGCCGAGGAGCGACGCGAGAGCGCCCGCGCGCGCGATCCCGTCGCCCATTTCCACCTCTCGAACGGCGCGCGCATCGAGCAGATCGATTGGCTCGCCGACTGCTCTGAAAAGGGCTTGGCCCAGGCTTACGGCATGATGGTCAACTACACTTATCGCCAGAGCGAGATCGAGGCCAACCACGAGGCCTACGCCGGCGAGGGCAAGGTGGCCGCGGCAGCGGCCGTCAAGGCACTGCTCAGGAGCTAGTGTTGTGGTTCCGACGCTTGATTCCACGCATTGTGTCGGAACCACAACATATGATTGTGATTTTGCCGGTGCTCCGGGCCGACGGTTCGGAACGAACCGTCGGGGTCGGAGCACCAGTTGGGGCCCACTGCCCGAAAAGGAGACGTTAGACTGCAAAATACTCGAATTACGAGTACGGCAAGACGCCGCGGCGATGTGCTACCTACGAGTTCATAAAATTCGTTGCAATTCTGTGATTTGCGCTTGTAGTCTCAAAAGTTACATAATAAAAATACCAAAGGCGAGGACACTCCGCTGAGAAGGGTGTTCGGGTGCGGGCGAGGCGGGCGATGGGCGAGCGGGCGCAACGGCTCAGCAGCGTCTTTTTCAGACGCGGGAACCTCTTAGAGTTCATCAAGGCAGGGGCGAGCTTCCGGCGCCAGCTCGCGGGCGATACCGTCGAAATC
The DNA here is from genome assembly GCA_035272805.1 of Alphaproteobacteria bacterium. GTDB lineage: Bacteria > Pseudomonadota > Alphaproteobacteria > JACZXZ01 > JACZXZ01 > DASPPM01. The sequence goes on from DATEQI010000384.1 coordinate 14,736, forward strand.
GCCGAGGTGCTCGACGTGTTCACCGATCTTCACAGCATCCCCCACGTCCGCTTCGAGTTCACCGTCTCGCGGCCCGGCCGCGAGCCCTATGGCAGCGGACCGCGTACCATGGCGCTCAAGAAATTCTGCCAGAATTACGTGGAGCGGCTGCCGCGCTGAGGGCTAAGCGGCTCACGGTCCTGGCTTCTCCGGCCAAGTGCTGCTTGCTATGATGGCGCCATGCCCGATACCGCCGCGCTCGCATCCGCTGCTCAGCCGATATCAGCCCGCACGCTCGCCTGCCTCACGGCGCTTGAGCGCAAGGTGCTGTGGCTTTCTTCATGGATGATCCATAACGCCAATCACCTCCGCTCGAGCCGCGACGGGCTCAAGGTCGGCGGCCATCAGGCCTCCTCGGCCTCGGTGGTAACCCTCATGTCGGCGCTTTATTTCCACACCTTGAGGCCCGAGGACCGGGTTGCGGTCAAGCCGCACGCCAGCCCGGTATTCCACGCCATTCAATATCTCTTGGGCCACCAAAGCCGGGACAAGCTCGCGGCCTTCCGCGCGCTCGGCGGCGCCCAGTCCTACCCCTCGCGCAGCAAGGACGGCGACGACGTCGACTTCTCGACGGGATCGGTCGGGCTCGGGGTGGCGATGACGAGTTTCGCCTCGCTCGTGCAGGACTACGTCCATCTCAAGCGCATGGCGCCCAGAGGGCTCGCCCCCGGCCGCATGGTCGCGGTGGTGGGCGACGCGGAGCTCGACGAGGGCAATGTCTACGAGGCGTTGCTCGAGGGCTGGAAGCACGACATCCGCAATCTCTGGTGGATCATCGACTACAACCGCCAGAGCCTCGACAACGTCATCACCGACCGCCTCTACAGCCGCTTCGACAGCTTGTTCCTTGCCATGAAATGGCGCGTCGTGACGCTCAAGTACGGCAAGCGCCTGGAGGCCGCTTTCGCGAAGCCGGGCGGAGAGGCGCTGCGCGACTGGATCGACGACTGCCCGAACTCGCTTTACTCCGCGCTCTGCTTCCAGGGCGGTGCGGGTTGGCGCAGACATCTCGAGAGCGAGCTCGGCAAGAGCCGTGCGGTACGGGCCATCCTCGACGGCCACGACGATGACCAGCTTCACGCCCTCATGACGAATCTCGCGGGCCACGATATGGCGTCGGTGCTCGAGGCCTTCGACGCTGCTGTGGGCGATGAGCCGACCTGCTTCATCGCTTACACCATCAAAGGCTTCGGGCTGCCGTTCGCGGGCCACAAGGATAACCATGCCGGACTCATGAACCGCGAGCAGATGGGGCGCTTCAAGGCGATGATGCGCATTCCCGACGGCGCCGAGTGGGACCGCTTCGCCGGCCTCGACCTCCGGGCGGACGAGTTGCAGCGCTTCCTCAACCAAGTGCCCTTCGCGCGGCAATTCCCACGCCGGCACGAGACCGAGCCGGTCGCGGTCCCCGCCACGCTCGCGCCGCCGCACACGGCGGAGGCCTCGACCCAGGAAGGCTTCGGGCGCATCCTTAACGAGCTCGCGCGCGGCCAAAGCGAATTCGCGCGCCGCATCGTCACCCTCTCGCCGGACGTGACGGTGTCGACCAACCTCGGGCCGTGGGTGAACCGCCGCGGCGTGTTCTCGCGCGTGCGCCAAGAAGACGTGTTCAAGGAAGAGCGCGTGGTCTCGAGCCAGCGCTGGGTGCAGTCGCCCGAGGGCCAGCACATCGAGCTCGGCATCGCCGAGAACAATCTCTTCATCCTGCTGGCGGCCCTCGGCCTCTCCGGGCCCCTCTTCGGCGTGCGCCTCTTGCCCGTTGGCACGCTTTATGACCCCTTCATCATGCGTGGGCTCGACGCCTTCAACTACGCGCTATACCAGGATGCGCGCTTCATGTTGGTGGCAACGCCCTCGGGGCTTACGTTGGCGCCTGAAGGCGGGGCGCACCAATCGATTGCGACGCCGCTCATCGGCCTGGGCCTGCCCAATCTCGACTTTTTCGAGCCGGCTTACGTCGACGAGCTCGCCGAGATCATGCGTTGGGGTTTCGAGTTCATGCAGGCGCCCGACGGCCGCTCGCTCTATCTCCGTCTATCGACGCGGGCGCTCGCCCAGCCGGAGCGGAAAATCGGGCCGGAGTTGCAGGGCGCCCTCATCGCGGGCGCCTATTGGATGGTGCCGCCCGCACCTGGTGCCGAGCTCGCCATCGTCTACAGCGGTGCGGTGGCGCCCGAGGCCGCGGAGGCCCATCGCCAGCTGCTCGAGGATGTTCCAGGTGCAGGGCTGCTCGCCGTCACCTCCGCGAGCCGGCTGCATGTCGACTGGCTCGCGCGCCGGGAGACGAGCCACATTCGGCGTCTCCTCGCCCAGCTCGCGCCGGACGGCCTCCTCGTCACGGTGGTCGATGGGCATGCGGCGACGCTATCTTGGCTGGGTGCCGTTGGTCATCACCCCGTGCATCCGCTCGGCGTCGAGCATTTCGGCCAATCGGGCGACATTCCAGACCTCTACCGCGCCTACAGGCTCGACACGGACGCCATTCTTGACGCGGCTGCCGCGGCACTCGTCGAGCGGCGCGGTCGCCAGCCCGCCGGTTCCTCTTGAACCCCGTGTGCGGAGGGCTTAATAGAACCCTCCGGCGCGTTTGGCATTGACGCTGCCGCCAGGAGCAGGTAGCCAACGAGGTTCGCGCAGCGGGCGTGGCGAAACTGGCAGACGCGCCAGGTTTAGGTCCTGGTGACCGCGAGGTCGTGGGGGTTCAAATCCCTCCGCCCGCACCAGGGGCGGGAGCGGGTCGGCACTCTCGGGCGGAGCAGGCACCCGATCGCCATGCGGGGCCAGCCAGCCGGTAATTGTCGGGATTCTCTATGCAAGTAACGCAAACGGCGGTCGACGGCCTGAAGCATGAGTTCAAGGTCGTGCTCTCCGCTCAGGATATCGAGGCGAAGGTCACCGACCGATTGACCGAGCTCGGCAGCCAGGTTCGCGTGCCGGGCTTCCGTCCCGGCAAGGTGCCGCTCGCCATTCTCAAGAAGCGTTACGCCGATTCCGTGCTCGGCGAGGTGGTCGAGCGCGCGCTCGCCGACAGCTCGCAACAGGCCATCACGTCGCAGGGGCTGCGGCCCGCCTTGCGCCCCAAGATCGAGATCACCTCGTTCGAGAAGGGAAGCGACCTCGAGTACAAGCTCGCCATCGAGGTGCTGCCCAAGATCGAGCCGATGGATTTCTCCACCCTCGTGCTCGAGCGGCTGGTGGCCGAGGTGACCGGGAAGGAGGAGGAGGACGCGCTTCTGCGCCTCGCCGGCCAATACAAGAGGAGCGAGCCGGCTCCCGCCGGCCATAAGGCCGAGAAGGGCAACATCGCGGTGATCGATTTCAAGGGCATAATCGAGGACAAGGAATTCCCCGGCGGCTCGGGCGATGGTTACTACCTCGAGCTCGGCTCTGGCCAATTCGTTCCGGGCTTCGAGGAGCAGCTCGAGGGCTTGGAGGCGGGGGCGGCGAAGGCGGTCACGGTGACCTTCCCCGCGGACTATGGCGCCGAGGCCGTGCGGGGCAAGCAGGCGAGCTTCGCGGTCACCCTCAAGGAGGTGCGCCGGCCGGTCGAGAGCAAGGTGGACGAGCAGCTCGCCAAGGATCTGGGCCTCGAGAGCCTTGAGGCGTTGCGCAAGAGCGTGCGCGAGCGCCTCGCGCGGGAGTATGGCGAGCTCTCGAAGGCGCGGCTCAAGCGCGCCCTCCTCGATGCCCTCGCCGAGGCCCATCACTTTGCCGTTCCCGAGGGCATGGTCGAGGTGGAGTTCGCGCAGATTTGGCAGCAGGTCGAAGAGAGCAAGAAGCGCGGCGAGCTCGATCCCGACGAGGCGGCGAAGAGCGAGGACGAGCTCAAGGCCGATTACCGCTCGATCGCCGAGCGCCGGGTGCGACTCGGGCTGCTGCTTTCGGAAGTGGGGCAGGGACACAATATAACGATCGCGGCCGAGGAGCTGAACCGCGCGATGTTCGAGGAGGCACGGCGCTTCCCCGGACAGGAGCGGAAGGTGCTCGAGTATTTCAAGAAATCGCCGGAAGCCGTAGCACAACTGCGCGCGCCGCTCTTCGAAGGAAAGGTGGTGGACTTCATCCTGGAGCTCGCCAAGCCCAAGGAGCGCAAGGTGACGGTGGCCGAGCTCGTTCGCGAGCCCGAGGATGGGGCGGCCGAAGCTCAGGCCGCGGCCGGCAAGCCGGCCAAGAAGGCTTCCGCGCGCAAGAAGCCCGCGGGCAAGGATGCCAAGACGGCGGATTAAGGACTAGGGCGGGAGAGGCCCCGCAACCAGGAAATTGGAAGGACGGGATGCTCGATGGTTGAACGCAGCGACCCCCAAATGAACTACCTCGTCCCGATGGTGGTCGAGCAGACCAGCCGCGGGGAGCGCTCCTACGATATCTATTCGCGCCTCTTGAAGGAGCGCATCATCTTTCTGACCGGGCCGATCAATGATCTGGCCGCGAGTCTGATCTGCGCCCAGCTGCTCTTTCTCGAGTCGGAGAACCCCAGCAAGGACATTGCCTTCTACATCAATTCGCCCGGCGGCGTGGTAACCTCCGGGCTCGCGATCTACGACACCATGCAATACGTGCGGCCGCAGATCATGACGGTATGCATCGGGCAGGCGGCGAGCATGGGCTCGCTGCTGCTTGCTTCCGGCACCAAGGGCAAGCGTTATGCGCTTCCCAACGCGCGGATCATGATCCACCAGCCGTCGGGGGGGGCCCAGGGCCAGGCCACCGACATCGAGATCCAGGCGCGCGAGATCTTGAGCCTGCGCTCGCGGCTCAATCAGATCTACGTGAAGCACACCGGCCAGCCGCTTGCCGTGATCGAGCAGGCGGTCGAGCGCGACAAGTTCCTCTCGCCCGACGAAGCCAAAGAGTTCGGCCTGGTCGACCAGGTGGTGGTGAGCCGCCCGGTTCCGGCGGATGCCGACAGCACCGCACCTGCGAAATCCTGAGCCCCGCCTCCCGGCACCGCTTGAAGGCGGGCGTTGATTCGCCGGCAAGCTGGTATAATTCTTGCTACGGATGGGCCGATCGCGCGGAACCCGTGGTCGCGGCCGGCTGTCACGATTCGGCCATTTTTAGCCATTGTCCCGGGGTAGCGGCCGCGGTTAACATGAAGACGGTGCAGACGGGCGCACCCCCTTGACGGTGTTGGCATGAACAAGTCCTCCGGTGGCGATTCCAAGAATACCTTGTACTGCTCCTTCTGCGGGAAGAGTCAGCACGAGGTGCGCAAGCTCATTGCCGGGCCGACGGTCTTCATCTGCGATGAGTGCGTCGAGCTCTGCATGGACATCATCCGGGAGGAACACAAGACTACGCTGGTCCGCTCGCGCGACGGGGTGCCTACGCCGCGTGATATCCGCCTCGTGCTCGACGACTATGTGATCGGGCAGACCCACGCCAAGAAGGTGCTGTCGGTCGCCGTGCACAATCACTACAAGCGCCTCGCCCACGGCGCCAAGAACAACGACGTCGAGCTCGCCAAATCGAACATTCTGCTGGTCGGCCCCACGGGCTCGGGCAAGACGCTCTTGGCTCAGACGCTCGCCCGCATCATCGACGTTCCCTTCACCATGGCTGACGCCACGACGCTGACCGAGGCGGGGTATGTCGGCGAGGACGTCGAGAACATCATCCTCAAGCTCCTGCAGGCGGCGGACTACAACGTCGAGCGCGCCCAGCGCGGCATCGTTTACATCGACGAGGTCGACAAGATCAGCCGCAAGTCGGACAATCCCTCGATCACCCGCGATGTCTCGGGCGAAGGCGTTCAGCAGGCGCTCCTCAAGATCATGGAAGGCACCGTCGCGAGCGTGCCGCCCCAGGGCGGGCGCAAGCACCCGCAGCAGGAGTTCCTCCAGGTCGACACCACCAATATCCTCTTCATCTGCGGCGGCGCCTTTGCCGGGCTCGAGAAGATCATCGCCCAGCGCCAGCGCGGCTCCTCGATCGGCTTCGGCGCCGACGTACGTGGGCCGGAGGAGCGCCAGACCGGCGAGGTCCTGCGCGACGTCGAGCCCGAGGATCTCCTCAAGTTCGGCCTCATCCCCGAGTTCATCGGCCGGCTCCCCGTGGTTGCCACGCTTGACGATCTCGATGAGGAGTCGCTCGTCGAGATTCTGATCAAGCCGAAGAACGCGCTCATCAAGCAGTATCAGCGGCTCTTCGAGATGGAGGGCGTCAAGCTCGGCTTCACCGAGGAGGCCATGCGCTCGATTGCCAAGAAGGCGATTCTGCGCAAGACGGGCGCGCGCGGCCTGCGCTCCATCATGGAGGGCATCCTGCTCGATACCATGTTCGATCTGCCGAGTCTCGACGGGGTGGAGGAGGTGATCATCAACCGCGAGGTGGTGGACGGGCGCGCCAAGCCGCTGCACATCTACGCCGACCGGCAAAGCGACCTGGGTACAAGCGCCTAGACATTCGCGCGTTCGCGCTTCGCCGGCGGCGAACCACGAGCCGCGAAATCGGCACATTGGTCAATAGCTTATACCCGCGCTCGCCGGCTCGCGGCTGGAGCGGGGATCGGCAGCACCGGCAACGAGGCCGGCCGCTCGTGGCAGGGCGGGCGAGAGGGCGGGTTACCACTTGATCGCCGCACCCGCCGACGCCACTTAATGGGTCGCTTGCCACGACCTTCCGAGGTCACCAGCCAGGACCGGCCCTGAACGCCGGTCGATGAGGAAGAATGCTAGAGGCCCAGCGAGGCGCTGTTTATCCCGTCCTGCCGTTGCGGGACATCGTCGTCTTCCCGCACATGATCGTGCCGCTCTTCGTGGGCCGGGAAAAGTCCGTGCGGGCGCTTGAGGACGTGATGAAGGACGACAAGCAGATATTGCTTGTCGCCCAGAAGAACGCGGCACAGGACGATCCCACGACCGCTGATATCTTCTCCGTCGGCACGGTCGGAACCGTGTTGCAGCTGCTCAAGCTGCCGGACGGCACGGTCAAGGTTCTGGTCGAGGGCACCCATCGCGCGCGCATCGTCCGCTTCACGGAGAACGAGGAGTTCTTCCAGTGCAATGCGGAGATGCTGCCCGACGCCGACAGCGAGAACAAGGAGATCGAGGCGCTCTCGCGCTCCGTGGTCGGGCAGTTCGAGCAATACATCAAGCTCAACCGCAAGATCCCGCCCGAGGTCCTCGTCTCGATCAATCAGATCGACAATCCGAGCAAGCTCGCCGACACGGTCGCCTCCCACCTCTCGCTGAGGATTCCCGAGAAGCAGGAGCTCCTTGAGGCGCCGAGCGTGGCGGCGCGCCTCGAGAAGATCTACGCCTTCATGGAGGGCGAGATCGGCGTGCTCCAGGTCGAGAAGCGCATCCGCAACCGGGTCAAGCGCCAGATGGAGAAGACCCAGCGGGAGTATTACCTCAACGAGCAGCTCAAGGCGATCCAGAAGGAGCTCGGCGAGATCGAGGAGGGCCGCGACGAGGCCTCCGAGCTCGAGGAGCGCATCAAGAAGACCAAGTTCTCGAAGGAGGCGCGCGAGAAGGCGCTCGGCGAGCTCAAGAAGCTCCGCACCATGAGTCCGATGTCGGCGGAAGCCACTGTCGTGCGCAATTACCTCGACTGGCTGCTCTCGATTCCGTGGAAGAAGCCGACCAAGATCAAGAAGGACCTCAAGCTCGCCGAGAAGATCCTGAATGAGGACCATTACGGCCTCGAGAAGGTGAAGGAGCGCATCGTCGAGTACCTCGCGGTCCAGGCGCGCATGAACAAGGTCAAGGGCCCGATCCTCTGCCTCGTGGGCGCGCCCGGCGTGGGCAAGACCTCGCTCGGCCGCTCGATCGCGCGCGCGACGGGCCGCAACTTCGTGCGTATGTCCTTGGGCGGCGTGCGCGACGAGGCCGAGATCCGCGGCCACCGGCGCACCTACATCGGCTCCATGCCCGGCAAGATCATCCAGGGCATGAAGAAGGCGAAGTTCTCGAACCCGCTCTTCCTGCTCGACGAGGTCGACAAGCTGGGTGCGGACTGGCGCGGCGATCCCTCCTCGGCGCTTCTCGAGGTGCTGGACCCCGAGCAGAACAACACCTTCAACGACCATTATCTCGAGGTCGATTACGATCTCTCGGACGTGATGTTCGTGACGACCGCGAACACGCTGCGCATGCCGCAGCCGCTCCTGGACCGCATGGAGCTCATCCGCCTCCCCGGCTACACCGAGGACGAGAAGGTGGCGATCGCCCAGCGGCACCTCATCCCGAAGCAGTTGAAGGAGCACGGGCTCAAGACCGAGGAATGGTCGATCTCGGAGACGGCGCTGCGCGACATCATCCGCTACTACACGCGCGAGGCGGGCGTACGCAATCTCGAGCGCGAGATCGCCAACCTTTCGCGCAAGGCGATCAAGAAGATCCTGTCCGACGAGTGCAAGAGGGTCGAGATCACGGCGCGCAACATCGAGAAGTTCGCGGGCGTGCGCCGCTTCCGCTACGGCGAGGTGGAGACCGAGGACCTCGTCGGCATCACCACGGGCCTTGCCTGGACCGAGGTCGGCGGCGAGCTGCTCTCGATCGAGGCGGTCATGCTGCCCGGCAAGGGCAAGATGCTGACGACCGGCAAGCTCGGCGACGTGATGCAGGAATCGGTGCAGGCGGCTTCCTCATTCGTGCGCGCGCGCGCGACCCACTTCGGCATCAAGCCGACCGCGTTCGAGAAGAAGGACATCCACATCCACGTGCCCGAGGGAGCAACGCCCAAGGACGGGCCGTCGGCCGGCGTTGCGATGCTCACCTCGATCGTCTCGGTCTTGACCGGTATCCCGGTGCGCCGCGACGTGGCGATGACCGGCGAGATCACCTTGAGGGGCCGCGTGCTGCCGATCGGCGGGCTCAAGGAGAAGCTGCTCGCGGCCTTGCGCGGGGGGATCAAGACCGTGATCATCCCCAAGGAGAACGAGAAGGACCTTGCCGAGATTCCGGACAACGTCAAACGCGGCATGAGCATCATCCCCGCCGCGAGCGTCGACGACGTTCTCAAGGTGGCACTCGTGCGCGCGCCCATCCCGATCAAGTGGGACGAGGAGGCCGAACCGCAGCCGATCGCGCCACAGCCTAAGCCCGATGAGATCGGCGGCGTGGTGACGCATTAGCCGGGCTCGGGGGTCGCCTCGCGCCAATATGAGGAGGTGCGCCAACTCGCGCTGAAAGGCGCGGAAATCCGCGGAAATTTCGCCCTCTCCAATTGACGCCCGTGTCGGCGGCGACTAAGATGGCGCGAATTTCGAGCCCGCGGCTTTTATCGCTTTTTCATATCTTTCACTCCAAAAGGGGGGCCCCAGGTGAACAAGAACGATCTCGTTACTGCCGTCGCGGAGAAGACGGGCTTGTCGAAGGGCGAGGCCGAGAAGTCGGTCGATGCGGTCTTCGAGTCGATCACCCAATCCCTCAAGGGCGGTCAGGAGGTCCGTCTGGTCGGCTTCGGCACCTTCGTGGTGACGAACCGCGCCGCCTCCGAAGGCCGCAATCCGCGCACCGGCGAGAAGATCGCCATCCCGGCCTCCAAGCAGCCGAAGTTCAAGGCGGGCAAGGGCCTGAAGGACGCCGTCAACTGACGCTGCCGGCCGCCCTCAAAGCATAAATCGACGCGCGGCGGCGGCGATCGGCGTGATCGCGCTTGCGCTCCCAGGCACCTGCGCGGGCGCTTGCCCGAGGTGCCGACGGACGCCTATAAATTGGAACCTTTGG
>DATEQI010000385.1:0-2133 GCA_035272805.1 Alphaproteobacteria bacterium
GCGCGCGCGCGCGCCGGGGAGATGCCAATCGTGCTGGCCGTAAAGATTGGTGAAGATGCGGTCCTTGTCCTCGAGCATCACGCCTTCTCCGCTCCGCCTGCCTCTTTGAGCGTGGTGAGCCCGCCAACCGGTGCTGAAAACTGGCGCTTGATCTGCGCGCCATAAGGGACCTTCTCGCCGCGGGCCAGGCGCGCGAGGATCTCCTCCATCTTCTCGGGGTCGAGGTCCTCGTAGAACTCGTCATCGATCTGCACCACGGGCGCGTTCACGCAGGCGCCCAGGCACTCGACCTCGACGAGGGTGAACTTGCCGTCCGCCGTGGTCTCGCCGATGCCGATGCCGAGCTTGCGCTTGCAGGCATCGCGCACGCCGTCCGAGCCGCGCAGCCAGCAAGGCGTGGTCCGGCACAGCTGCACGAGATGCTGCCCGACCGGCTTCAGGTTGAGCATCGAGTAGAAGGTCGCGACCTCGTAGGCGCGGATGTAGGGCATCCCGAGGAGACCGGCCACGTATTCGATCGCCACGCGCGGCAGCCAGCCGCCCGACTGGCGCTGGGCGAGATCGAAGAGTGCCAACACGGCGCTCGCCTGGCGGCCCTTGGGATATTTGGCGATGGCGGCATCCGCCTTCGCCCGGTTCTCAGGCGTGAAGGCGAAGCTCGCGGGCTCGCTCGCGTGCGCAGCGCTCAACGGTCGATCTCCCCGAACACGATATCCAGCGAGCCGATGATCGCGCACAAATCAGCCAGCATGTGACCCTTGGCGCAGAAGTCCACGGCCTGAAGATGGGCGAAGCCGGTCACCCGGATGTGGCAGCGATAGGGCTTGTTGGTGCCGTCGGCGACGAGATAGACGGCGAACTCGCCCTTGGGAGACTCGACCGCCGTGTAGGTCTCGCCCGCCGGCACATGGTAGCCCTCGGTATAGAGCTTGAAGTGGTGGATGAGCGCCTCCATCGAGCGCTTCATCTCGCCACGCGTCGGCGGCGTCAGCTTGTGGTTCTGCACGACGACGGGGCCGCCCGGCATCTTCTCGCAGGCCTGCCTGATGATCCTCAAGCTCTGCCGCATCTCCTCCACGCGCACGAGATAGCGGTCGTAGCAGTCGCCGTGCTTGCCGACGGGCACGTCGAAATCCATCGCCGCGTAAACGTCGTAGGGCTGGGAGCGGCGCAGGTCCCACGCGATACCGGAGGCGCGCAGCATCGGGCCAGTGAAGCCGCGCTCGAGCGCCTCCTTGGCATTGACGACGCCGATGTCGACCGTGCGCTGCTTGAAGATGCGGTTCTCCGTCAAGAGCGTTTCCAGATCATCGATGAAGGCCGTGAACTTATCCACCCAGCGCAGGATGTCCTCGATCAGGCCCGCCGGCAGGTCCTGGTGCACGCCCCCGGGGCGGAAATACGCCGCATGGAATCTGGCGCCGGAGGCGCGCTCGTAGAACTCAAGCAGGATCTCGCGCTGCTCGAAGCCCCAAAGGAACGGCGTCATGGCGCCGACGTCGTTGCAGAAAGCGGTGATGGCGAGCAGGTGGTTCAGGATTCGCGTGATCTCGGCATAAAGCACGCGAATATACTGTCCGCGCGGCGGCGGCGCGATGCCGAGCAGCTTCTCGACGCCAAGCGCGAAGGCATGCTCCAGCGCCATCGGTGAGACATAGTCGAGCCGGTCGAAATAGGGAACGGCCTGCAGATAGGTCTTGTACTCGATGAGCTTTTCGGTGCCGCGATGGAGCAGGCCGATGTGCGGATCCGCGCGCGCGATCACCTCGCCGTCCATCTCGAGCACCATGCGCAGCACTCCGTGCGCAGCCGGATGCTGCGGCCCGAAGTTCACCGTCATGTTCTTGATCTGCACTTCCGACATCAGGGTTTCTCTCCCGCCTTCTCGTCGCCCGGAAGCACCACCTTGGTGATGCCCTCCCAGGGAGAGAGGAAATCGAAGGTGCGGAACTCCTGCGTGAGCTTGACGGGCTCGTAGACGACGCGCTTAAGCTCATCGTCGTAGCGCAGCTCGACGTAGCCGGTGAGCGGGAAGTCCTTGCGGAGCGGATGGCCTTCGAAGCCGTAGTCGGTGAGGATACGGCGCAGATCCGGATGGTTCTCGAAGAGGACGCCGTAGAGATCCCAGGTCTC
>DATEQI010000386.1:0-3192 GCA_035272805.1 Alphaproteobacteria bacterium
GCGCGCGCGCGCGCCGGCTCGGCTCCGCGGTCGCGATCGCGTCACGCACGCGCCTGTGAAGCGATAGGGGGGCCGCATGATAGGCGAGCTTGCCGCGCAAGGCGGCACTCAAGGCCCGGCGGCTCGCGAGCTCGCCCGCGCAATCGGCGCAACTCTCGATGTGGCGCTCGAGCTCGAGGCAGCGCTCGAAGGCCAGCTCGCCGTCGAGATAGGGATCGATAAGCGCGCGCGCTTCCTCGCACTCCATCTCAGGACTCCTTCGCGAGCCGGGCCACGAGCCGCTTCTCGAGGAGCGTTCGCCCGCGCGCGAGACGCGACATCACCGTGCCGAGCGGAATCTCGGCGATCTGGCTGATGTCCTTGTAGCTCAACTCCTCGATCTCGCGCATCACCAGCACCTCGCGGTATTCGGCCGGGAGCCCGGCGAGGCCCTCGTGGAGGAGGGCAGCGTCCGCCTTCGCGATGAGGAGCGCCTCGGGCGAGCGGGTGCCATGGCCCGCTTCGGCGAGCGCGCGCTCATGCGCGGGGTCGAGCCGGCCCTCCTCGTCGGGGCTCATCGATTCCTCTCGCGGGGCGCTCGCGAGCGAGCTCAGGCAGCAGTTGCGCACGATCTTGAGCAGCCACGCCTTCGCGTTCCCGCCGTGGAACCCGTCGAAATACTTGTAGGCCCTGAGACAGGCCTCCTGGACCGCGTCCTCGGCATCCGCACTCCCGCGCATGAGCCAGCGCGCCAGGTTGTACGCAGCGTCCAGATGGGGAAGCACCTCGCGCTCGAAGCGGGCCCGCTTGCTGTCGCCTGGCATGCCTCTCCTGCTTCTGCCCTGTCGTTGTGACTCGCGGCGTCGACGTTTTATTCCCGGCCGAACACAAAGAACACAGAATCGTGAGCCGGGAATTTTCGCGCCAAAGAGGCGGTTATGCAATGAGCGATCGGCAACGTATCGCACGTGCCGGCGTCGCCGGGCCTCGCGGTCCGCTCGACTGGAACCTAATCGGCAAGGAGGTGGCCATGGTTGCCAAGGTTACGAAACGCGATTTTCTCAAGCTCGCCGGTCTGGGCGGGGTGGTGTTCGCCTCGCAAATCCCCGGCTTCGCCTCCCGCGCGCTCGCCGCCGGGATGGCCGCCGACGAATTCTATTTCGTCCAGCTCTCGGACCTCCACTGGGGCTTCAAGGGGCCGCAGATCAACCCGGATGCCGAGGGCACGCTGCCCAAGGCGATCGCGGCGGTGAACGCGCTCGCCGAGCCGCCTGACTTCGTGGTGTTCACGGGCGACATCACGCACACGACCGATGATGGGCAGGAGCGCCGCGCGCGCATGGCCAAGGCCAAGGAGATCATCGGCCAGCTCAAGGTGAAGACCGTCTACTTCTTAGCCGGCGAGCACGACGCCTCGCTCGACAACGGTGCGGCCTTCAAGGAGTTCTTCGGCAAGACGAGCTACAGCTTCGATCACAAGGGCGTGCATTTCATCGCCCTCGACAACGTGTCCGATCCCAAGGCGAGCATCGGGGAGGCGCAGCTCGCTTGGCTGGCGGCCGACCTCAAAGGGCTCAAGGGCGATCAGCCGATCGTCGTCTTGACCCACCGCCCGCTTTTCGACCTGGCGCCGAGCTGGGACTGGGCGACGCCCGACGGCGCCAAGGCGATCGATCTCCTGCTGCCCTTCAAGAACGTCGTGGTGTTCTACGGCCACATCCACCAGGAGCATCACCACATGACCGGCCACATCGCCCATCACGCGGCGAAGGGCCTCATGTTTCCGCTGCCGGCCCCGCTCTCGCAGCCGAAAAAGGCGCCGATCCCGTGGGACGCCTCCGCACCCTACAAGGGCCTCGGCTGGCGCGGCATCGAGGCGGAGGTCAAAGAGGCCGAGTACAAGATCAGCGAATATCCCGTGGTGAAGGCCTGAGACGGAGGTCCGAGACAACGGCCCGAGATAGGACACATTCGACCATGCAACGCACGCTTATCGCCGTCCTCGGCACACTCGCCTTCATGGCTATCGTCGCGGCGACCGCGACGATAGCCGCTCCGCCCGAGCCGCAGGTCGTCAAGCTCACCGTGAAGAAGTTCGAGTACAGCCCCCGGGTCGTCACCGTGAAGAAGGGCGTCCCCGTGGTCATCGAGATCACCTCGCTCGACCGCCTGCACGGCTTCAAGCTGCCGGCCTTCAACGTGCGTGCCGATGTCAATCCGGGCGAGGTGGCGCGTGTCACCTTCACGCCCAATGAGGCGGGCGAGTTCGATTTCCTTTGCGACATCTTCTGCGGCGACGGGCACGAGGACGTGACGGGGACGCTCGTGGTCAAGGATTGAGGTGCATGGGGGCCGCCTGTCGGCGACCCCCTCGCCCCTTCCCCGCCTCGAACCTAACCACGCGCCCACTCCTACGCGAAGCATATTACGTTTGACATAATACTCGGCATGTATATATTGCGCGCGTGATCCGAAGCTTCAGGGACAAGGAGGCACGAGAGCTGTTTCACGGCGGCGAAAGCCGTCGATTTCGCGCCCTCCGCGGCGTCGTTCTCAGAAAGCTCGACATGCTCGACGCGGCGAGGACGCTCGCAGATCTGCGCATGCCGCGCGGCAATCGGCTGGAGGCGCTGGCCGGCAGCCGCAAGGGTCAACATAGCATTCGCGTCAACGACCAATGGCGAATTTGCTTCATATGGCGCGACGACGGCGCGCATGAGGTCGAGATCGTGGACTATCACTGAGGGTTTAGGACGGAAGGCTGCACCATGACCCGTATTCGCACTCATCCCGGCGAGGTATTGCGCGAGGAGTTCATGCGGCCACTTGGGCTCAGTGCCAACGCATTGGCGCTCGATCTCCGTGTGCCGGCAAACCGCATTGGTGCGATCATCCGCAAGGAGCGCCCCCGCGCCGTCAGCGCGGATACCGCCATGCGCCTTGCGCGCTATTTCGGCACCAGCGCCGAGTTTTGGCTCAATCTTCAGGCTGCCTACGATCTCTCGGTGGCCCGGCAGCACGCCGGCAAGCTCATCGAGCGGGACGTCCGTCCGCGAGCGGCGTAAGCGCGCGCGGCGTAGCGCCGCTCCCAGCTACTCCTTGGGGGCGGTCGCAAGCATCGAGGGGCGTTTGGCGAAGCGCTCGTACCAGGCCGCGAGCTTCGCCCGCCCGGGCCGCCAGTCCTCGTGGGCGAAGCGGAAGTCGAGATAGCCG
>DATEQI010000387.1:0-4917 GCA_035272805.1 Alphaproteobacteria bacterium
GTGGCGGTGAGCGCGCTGCGGATCACCTCGAGCGTCACCGGGTCGATGGTACGGCTCATGGCGCTGTCTCGAAGCTCAAGACGAGATGGCCGCCCGCGGTCGCCTCGAGTGCGGTGCCTGGCGGCAGCGTGATGGTCGACCACTCGTCCTCGACAATGGCCGGCCCGGAGAGGCGTGCGGGGTGCGCGATCGCGTCCCGGCGATAGCGCGGCGTCTCGATCGCGCGCGCGGCCGAGAACCAGCAGGGTGTGGTCGAGCTCGGTGCCAGGTTGGCGCGCTCGGGCAGCCGCGGCGGCTCGGCCTCGAGCGGTGGGGCGTCGACCGAGGCGGTGACGCGGATCGCCTCGAGCTCCCAGTCCTCCTCGGTGGAGAAGCCGTAGAGCTGCTCGTGGATCGCGCGGAAGTCCCGGGTGAGCGTGGCGAGGGCGGGAGGGAAGCGATAGGGAACCTCGACCGAGTAGCTCTGCCCGACGTAGCGCACAAGGGCGGTGTCCTCGACCACCACGCCGCGCGCACGCTCGCCGCCGTCGAATTTCATCTCGGCGAGCAGCTCGTTGCGCAGCTGGGCGAGGCGGTCGTGCGACCAGGCACCGCTCGCCATGCGGACGGTGCGTTGCTGGGTATAGCTCAGATTGGCAACGGCGCAACCGAGGGCTGAATATGCGCTCGAGAAGGCCGGCACGACGACGCTACTGATGCCGAAGTCCCGCGCCAGCGTCGCCGCGTGGAGCGGCCCCGCGCCGCCGAAGGCGACGAGCGTGCAGCGCCGGCCGTCGATGCCGCGGTCGACCGTCACGTTGCGCAGCGCCCGCACCATGTTGGCGTTGGCCACGCGCAGGATGCCGAGTGCGGTCTCGATCGGACTCAGGCCGAGGCGCTGGGCGAGCCGCCCGATCGCCGCCTCAGCCAGGCCGAGGTCCATGCGCACGCCGTCGGCGAGCGGCTTCTCGGCATCGAGATAGCCCAGCATCAGGTTGGCGTCGGTCACGGTCGGCTCGGTGCCGCCGAGGCCGTAGCAGACCGGGCCGGGGCTGGCGCCCGCACTTTGCGGCCCGACCCGCAGCATGCCCGCCTCGACGTAGGCGATCGACCCGCCGCCGGCGCCGATCGACTGCACCGCGACCATGGTCTGGCGCACCGGCCGGTCGGCCAGGCTCGCCTCGCGGCGGCGCTCCGGCTTGCCGTGCCGGATGAGGCAGACGTCCGTGGTGGTACCGCCCATGTCGAGGGTGAGCACGTTGTCGAGCTTGAGCTCGCGCGCCACCTGACGAGCGGCCGAGACGCCGGCCGCGGGACCCGAGAGTGCGAGCACGAGCGGCCGCTCGCGCACCATCGCGGTCGAGGCCATGCCGCCCGCGGAATGGAAGAGATGGAAATGCGCGGCCTCGGGCACCTCGCGGTCGAGCTCGTCGAGATAGCTGCCGACGAGCGGCATCGCCGCCGCGTTCAGCACCGTGGCACTGGTGCGCTCATACTCGCGCTCCTCCGGATTGACCCGGTGCGAGAGGGAGACGTGAGGGACCACGGCGGCGAGGCGCTCGCCGACCATCCGCTCATGGGCGGGGTTCGCATAGGCGTGGAGAAGCGAGACCGCGACGGAGGAGACGCCCGAGTGCCGGATGGCCTCGACCAGCGGCTCGAGCGCCGCTGCCTCGAGCGGCGTTTTGACCTTGCCGTCCGGCCCCATGCGCTCCTTGAGCTCGAAACGCAGCGCCTCCGGCACCATCGGCGGCAGCTTCGGCGGCAGGCTCAAGGAATAGAGCGAGCGGCGGTTCTGCCGGCCGATCGCCAGCACGTCGGCAAAGCCCGCGGTGGCGACGAGGGCCACCACCGGGAGCCGATCCTCGACGATGGCGTTGGTGACGAGCGTGGTGCCGTGGACGAGGATGGCGACATCCTCCCAGCCGAGGCCAAGGGCGGCAAGGGCTGCCCGCAGGCTGGCAAGCGGGTCGCCGACACGGCTGCGGACCTTGGCCGTCACGGTCGCACGGCTCGTCGGATCGAGCGCGATGACGTCCGTGAAGGTGCCGCCGATGTCGACGCCGACGCGCCAACGACGAGCACTCATCCGGCCCTCGGCGTTCGACAATGTCCGGTGCGCCTCATCGCAAGATTTCCGTTTTCCGGAACAACATTTCGAATTTCGAACATTAACTTCAAACCGTCTCACCGTCAAGGACGCAAAGGCGGCGGCTGGTATCGCCATTCGGAAGATCGTCCCACCCGGAGATAGCCGTCATTGCGAGCGCAGCGAAGCAATCCAGGGCGCTAAGTGCGAAACTCTCTCTGGATTGCTTCGTTGCCCTTCGGGCGCCTCGCAATGACAAGTGTTTTCCGGACTTGGCGAATTTCAGAACCAGCGCACTGGCATTCCCTTCGCCGCTCAATCCTGAAGATAGCGCGCGAGAAATTGCGGCACGCGCACGAGTGCCTCCTCGCGCGCGGCAGGGTCGGTGCCGGTGAGCGGCACGATGCCCGCGCGCGTGCGATCGGACTCGAGGCCGTGCAATGGCATATTCGGCCAATCGAAATCGTGATAGGCGCCGGGGTAGATGCGCATCTCGACCGGCGAGCCGCGTGCCTGCGCCCCCTCGAGGAAGCCCTTGCAGGGCTCTGCAGGCGTCCAATTGTCGCTTGCGCCGATCAGCACGAGAAGCGGGACCGTACTCGTCCACGGCTCCTTGTGGGAGCTTTCCTTGCAGGAGGCGGGATAGAAGGCGACCGCGGCGCGGAAATCGCCCGCGGGCAACTCCGCGGGCCGGCCCAAGCTCTCCTTGCGGATGGCATAGAGCACCGTGCCGCCGCCCTCCGACCATCCCATCAGGCCGATGCGATCCGGCCGCACGAAGGCCTGTGCCTGGAGATAGCGGAGCGCGCCATAGGCATCGCTCGGCCGCGCCAAATAGACCCGATCCTGGAAGGTGCCCGGCGCGCACATGTTGCCCTGATCGCGCGGCGCGAAGCTGTCGACCATGAGGACGACATAACCAAGCGCAGTGAGACGCGCCGCCCAAGCGACTTCCCGCGGCCAGATGTCGTGCCGGCGATTGAAGAGCCCGGCGCAGCCATGCAGAAAGACGACGGCCGGGCGCCTCCCCGCCTCGGCGGGCCGGAAGAGATAGCCGTCGAGCACCGTCGCTCCCGCGTCGAGCGAGGGGAAATGCACCTTCTCCTCCGCCGCCTGCGGCCGGGCGACGGGCGAAGCGACGAGGGCCATGAGTGCCACGAGCGCGGCTCGACGGACAAGGTGGCGCAACCACGCGCCGTGCGCTTGCGTGAAAGTGTATTTCCCAAAGTCCTTTGTTTGGCTCATGAAAAACCCGATAAGGCTCCCCCGAAGATGAGCGCCATTGACCTGCTCACCCTCGAAGAAGGCGCAACCCAATCTTCGCCAGATATAATGCAGCCGGCATGGGACCGTAGAACAGCCTCGCTCCAAGGTCCGGGCCGCAAATAGAACACCAAGCTTGAACCGGTACGAGAATTTTCCGGGGCAGGCGACGGCGGCGCCAGCCTTGCTCTTTGCCGCATCTTGTCCCGATGCCCTGCCGCCGCGCGGCTATGCCCTGCGCCGCCTGCAATATCGATTTCGGAGCGCTTCTGCCGTATTTTTGCTGTAACACACGCCGGCCCAATAATTTTCGGAATTAACAAATTGATTCTGTTGGCGACCCCTACGGGATTCGAACCCGTGTTACCGCCGTGAAAGGGCGATGTCCTAGGCCTCTAGACGAAGGGGTCGCGAGGGGACTGGCGCGGCAGAGGTAACGCCTTCGCCTGGGCTTGGCAAGCCCGCGAGAGCGGGCGCCGCTCAGCCGAGCGGTCGACGTCGGGCAAGGGAAACAAGAGAAAGAGATGGGCCGGCGTCATGCTGAGGTCAACGCGACCGCCGGCCCAAGATCCGGCGCACCCAAGCGCGTCCGGGGGAGTGGACGCGCGCGGGACCGGCGCCGGTCAACGCCATGCCGGGAGCGAGTCGATCTGCGGCTCCGCGGCTCGGAGAGTTTACTACGACCTAAGACGCGAGATTGCGGCCGTCAACTCGCCGTCTGCTTGTAACCTCGCAGCTTAGGTTTTCCGGCCGCCGGCCGTCAATGCGGCAATAATCACATTTCCGTTATGTTTTATGCCAGCCTCAGGTTTATGACCTATGGGATGCACAGATCTCCCAATGCTTGCAATACCATCGGGGTCCTTCGTGACGCGACCCTTCGGGTCGCTCCTCAGGATGAGGAGATTTGTGTGTGGCAGTAAGACGTTACCTCGTCCTGAGGAGCGCGCGCAGCGCGCGTCTCGAAGGACGCACCTGAGCGGGTCCTCAGCACCTGGGAGAGCCCAGGACTGCTCACGGCTGGGCCGCGTCCTCGATGACGAATTGCACGCCGTCCGCCCGCGTCCAATTGTCGGGCCGCAGCCGGCCGGCAAGATGGAGCGGGGTGGCGGGCTTGCGCAGGAGCGCCCGGCCGAGCTCGGTCTCGAGGCTGCGAAACGCGATCGCCTTGAGCCGGTCGCCCCCGGCATCGGCGAGGATGCAGCGCACGTGGCTCTGCCCCACCACCGCGGCGTGGACCACCGTCGCGTCGCGCAGCGCGAAGACCGGCTCGGCGTTGCCGGCGCCATAGGGCTGCAGGCGATCCAAGAGATCGACGAGTGCGCGATTGGCGGCGCGCAAGACGAGCATGCCGTCCAGTGCGAGGCTGGGCACGAGGCGTTGCTCGGAGATCTCGCGCCCGATGCGCGTCTCGAGGAAGTCGTGGAGGGCGGCGAGCTTGTCGGCGGCGAGCGTGAGGCCGGCGGCCATGGCGTGGCCGCCGCCGTTGATCAGGAGGCCGGCCTGCTTGGCCGCGATCACCGCGGCCCCGAGATCGACGCCGCCGATCGAGCGCGCCGAGCCCTTGCCGAGCGCACCCTCGAGCG
>DATEQI010000388.1:0-2227 GCA_035272805.1 Alphaproteobacteria bacterium
CGCGGGGAGATCGCGATGCCGCGCCCCGGACCGGCGCGCAGCTCGTCGTTGACGCCGCTCCTCTCTTAATGCAATGTAACAAAATGTAATACTCAGTAATAGGCCGATCATGCCGCGCACGACCGCCCTTCTGTCCGTGTCTCTGCCGCCCGCGATGGCAGACGAGCTCGACCGCGTCCGCCGAAGCGAGCACCGTACCCGCTCCGAGCTCGTGCGGGAGGCGCTCAGGAAATACATCCGCGAGGCCGATATGGAGCGGGCGCGAGCGCGCGCCGCCGCTCTCCCCGAGGACGCTCCACATGAGGAGGAGTCGGCGGCGATCGAGGCGGGGAAGCAAGAGTTGCGCACGGGCATGCACCGGCCTTTCCAACAATTGCGCCATGAGCTTCGCGCTTCACGTCGCCCGCCGCGCCGAAAGAAGCCTTAGGCGCATCCCGTCTGCCCGCCGCCGCCAAATCATGGCGGCGCTCGACGCGATGCAGGAGGACCCTTTGGCAGGCGACGTAGTGAAGCTCAGGGGTACCGTCGCCTTTCGCCGCCGCGTGGGAGACTATCGCATCATATTTACGATCGACTTCGCTCATGCGGCCGTCGGCATCATCGACGTCCTGCGCCGAACGACGACGAGCTATCGCTGAGCGCCATCATTGCGCGCGCTCACCCGGCCGCGATCTCGCGCGCGATCACCATGTGCTGCACGTCGCTCGTGCCCTCGTAGATCTTGGTGACGCGCACGTCGCGATAGATGCGCTCGACCGGGAAGTCCTTGAGGTAGCCGTAGCCGCCGTGGATCTGGATGGCGTCGGAGCACACGCGCTCGGCCATCTCGCTCGCGAACAGCTTGGCCATGCAAGCCTCCTTGAGGCAGGGCTCGCCGCGCTCGCGCAGCCCGGCCGCGTGGAGGACGAGCTGGCGCGCCGCCTCGATCTCGGTCGCCATCGCCGCCAGGCGGAAGGCGACGGCCTGATGCCCCATGAGGGGCTTGCCGAAGCTCGTGCGCTCCTTGGCGTAAGCAAGTGCCGCCTCGTAGGCCGCGCGCGCCATGCCGAGGGCCTGGGCGCCGATGCCGATGCGCCCGCCCTCGAGATTGGCAAGCGCGATGCGGTAGCCCTCGCCCTCCTCGCCGAGCAAGAGGTCGGGGGTGAGGCGGCACTCCGCGAAGACGATCTGGCAGGTGTCGGAGGCGCGCTGGCCCATCTTCTCCTCCTTGCGCGCCACCTGGTAGCCCGGCGTGTCGGTCGGCACGATGAAGGCGGAAATCCCCTTCTTGCCCTTGGCGGGATCGGTCACCGCGAAGACGATCGCGACCTTGGCCGTGCTGCCGCTGGTGATGAACTGCTTGGTGCCGTTGAGCACGTACTGGTTGCCCTCGCGGCGCGCGCGGGTCTTGAGGTTGGAGGCATCCGAGCCCGCCTGCGGCTCGGTCAGGCAGAAGGCGGCGAGCCACTCCCCGCTCGCCATGCGCGGCAGGAAGCGCTTCTTCTGCTCCTGCGAGCCGAAGCGGTAGATCGGCATGTAGCCGACCGAGTTGTGCACGCTCATGATGCCGGCGCACGAGCCGTCCCCGGCCGCGATCTCCTCCATCGCCAGCGCATAGGCGACCTGACCGGCGGCGGCCCCGCCCCATTCCTCGGGCAGGAGCATGCCCATGAAGCCGAGCCGGCCCATCTCCGCGATCGCCTCGCGGGGAAAGCGCGCCTCGCGGTCCCACTCCGCGGCATGGGGTGCTAACTTCTCGCGCGCGAATGCGCGCGCGGTATCCCTGACCATCGTCTGCGCTTCGTTGAGCAACATGAGCCTCCTCTCCCTACCAGGGAATCTCGGTGCCGTCGTAATTGAGGAACCGGCCATTGTCGGAGGGCTCGAGCCCGGCGATCACCGCGCGCATGCCGGCAATGCTGGTCGCGGGGTCGAGGGCAGCGCCGGGGCCACCCATGTCGGTGCGCACCCAGCCCGGATGAAACACCACGCAAGTGATGCCGCGTCCCACGAGCTCGAGGGAGAGCACGCGCACGCCGGCGTTGAGCGCCGCCTTGCTCATGCGGTAGGGATGCCACCCCGCACTCGCGCGCGCGATCGAGCCCAACTGGCTCGAGATGAAGACCATCAACCGCATCTTGCTCTTCGCCACGTTGTCGGCGAGGGCGGAAGCGACGCGGAGCGGTGCTATCGCGTTGACGCGCAAGACCTCGAGCCAGTCCTCGTCGCGAATATCGGCGATCGGCTG
>DATEQI010000389.1:0-8646 GCA_035272805.1 Alphaproteobacteria bacterium
CCTTTCCCCTCCTCCGCAACCACGATGTGTGAATGCGATAGCCCCTTCAGGGGGAGAGGGCAGGGTGAGGGGGAATGTTTTGTCCACTTATCTCGGAAATGCTCTAAGCGGCAAGCCAGGAAGGCCTGAGCGGGCGCAGGGTGGCGTCCCCTGCCGCGAGCGGCGCGCCCTTGGCCGCGGCAGCCGCGACCGCTTCGAGCTTGAGGAGCGCCAGGCCGACCCGACCTGCCGTCGAGCGCAGCTCGCCCACCTCAGCGCCGCCGAGCGTGACCGGCGTGCCCGCCGCCGGCGGCGTGCCCTCGAGCTCGACCGGCAGGAGGCGCTTCTTGACGAGGGAGCGGTACTTCATGCGCGCCGTCACTTCCTGGCCGATGAAGCAGCCCTTTTTGAAATCGACGCCGCCGAGCTCCTCGAAGCCGCTCTCAAGCAGGAGCGCCTCTTCGACCGGCATGTCGGCACTGCCCTCGGGAACACCGAGGGAGAGGCGCAAGCGGCGATGCTCGGCGAGCGGGCGGGCCGCAAAGCCGAGGCGCTCGAGGGTCGCTCGAGCGCCGGCGCGCGGCAGGATGGCGCGGCAGCCGAGGGCCGCAAGGCGCGGATCGACGAATGCCACGCCGCCCTCGAGTGCCCGCGCCATCCCGCTCTCGCTTTCGAGCTCAAGGGCCTTGGACGCATCCTCTCCCCACAGCAGCGCCACAGAGAGCTCTTCGCGCGCATCCGCGATCGTGACCTTGGCGCGCAGCTTGTACATCGTCAGCCGGCGCTTGAGGTCATCGAGCCGGCCGGCCTCGCCGTCGAGAACAAGCGCGCCGCGATGCCGGCCTTCCGGCATCTCGGCAATGAAGAGATCGTGGAGGAAGCGGCCCTGCGCGTTGAGCAAGGCCGCGTAGATGGCGCGGTCAGCCTTCACCTTGTCGAGATCGTTGGAGAGCAGCCCTTGGAGGAAGGGGCGCGCCTCCTCGCCTCCGACGACGAGGCATCCCCGCTCCTCGTTTATCGCATAGTGACGCGCGGCCATGGTCCCTCTCTTGGTGAACCACGCCTCTAGGTACGCACTCGACGATGCTTGTCAATACGCGGGTCGCGATTTTGCCGTCAGCACTCAGGACGTCGTACCGGCGATGCGCACGGCGACATGGCCGTTCTTGACCGAGAGCCCCAGGTACTCGTAGCTCACGCTATTCGCCGCTACGAATTCCTGGAAGGCGCGGAACTCGTGCTCCTGCCAATTGGGGTAATTGAAGTATTCGTCGAAAACGAGGACGCTGCCGGGCACGATCCGACCGGCCAGATGATCGAGCACGGTCTTGGTCGAGGAGTAGAGATCGCAGTCGATGTGGGCGAGGGCCACGGTGTCGCTGTTCTCGGCGAGAAACCGCGGCAAGGTATCCTTGAACCAGCCGACGTGGAGACGCACGTTGGACGGGACCTTGGGCAGCCGGCCCCTTTGCGTGAATTTGCCGCTCAGCTCGAAGGTGCCGCGCCAATCCTCGGGCAGGCCTGCGAAGGAATCGAAGCCGTGCACCGTGCGCTCGGTGCGCTCGGCAAGCAGCCTGATGCTGCGTCCGTTCTCCACGCCGAATTCGAGGATTGAGCCCGACTTGGGCGCGCGCGCAAGCGCGAACTCGAGGAGATCCCAACGATCCCGCATCAGCATCGCCTGGCGCATGCGGCGCTGGATGTATTCGACGCTCGAGCGCTTCGCCTCGAGCTGCAGATCGACGAGAAGGTTTCTGCCGTAATATTTGATGATGAAGCGATTGAACAGGCGCTCGCTCAAGGGCAATCGGCGACGTTTGCTGCCGAATCTGAAGATCATCGGAGACCCCAAATCATGGCGTTGCGCTTGGCAAGCCGAGCGTGCCGCCCTATAAGGCAGGCGCCATGCACATCGTCCTTGTCGACGACTCCATCCCCTTTGATGGCCGAAGCCCGGAGAGCGAGCCCTTGGGCGGGCCCGAGAAGGCGTTCGCGAGCCTGCCGGGCGCCTTGGCGCGACGCGGCCATCGCGTGCAAGTGTTCAACCGCGCCGCGGCGTCGTGCGAATGCGAGGGCGCGGCGTGGGAGAGCTGGCAGGGCACGCGCCCCGTCGAATGCGAGGTGCTGATCGCCTTCCGCAGGCCGGAGCTGCTCGGCTTCGTCGCCCATGCCGGAAAGAAAGTCCTTTGGATCGCGGGCCCGGCGCAGTACTTGAGCGAGGAGCGCAACCGGGGCCTCCTCTTCGCTCACCGCCCCACGCTCGTGTTCATGGGCGAGACGCACAGCGCGAGTTATCGCGCCCCCGACTTCGAGCTGCGCACAGCGGTAGTGGCCCCGGGCGTTCGGCCCGGCTATCTCGAGGACACGCCCGCCGCGCCGCTCATCCCCCCCTATGCCGTCGCGACCAGTCATCCCGAGCTCGGCCTCCCCTGGCTTATCAAGCTATGGACCGCTCGCATCTACCCCCGATGCCCGCATGCCGAGCTCCGCCTCTATTCGGCGATCCTCGATCGGGCCCTCTTCGGCGCGCCGGTGGCCGAGCCGTTCAAGGCGGTCGCCGCGTTGGCGCTCGACGCCCGCGACAAGGGTGTCGCCATCCATCGCCCGGGCTCGGACCCGGTGATGGCGGAGGCCTACCGCGGCGCGCGCCTCCACCTCCATCCGGGCGACGCGCGCGAGGTCTATTGCTATACGCTGGCCGAAAGCCAAGCCTGCGGTACGCCGGCCGTGGCGCGCCCTACTCCCGCCGCGGCCGAGCGCATCGCCGACAATGTCTCCGGTCATTTGGCGCTCGAGGAGGACGCCTTCGTCGGCTTCACGCTCGGGCTTCTCGAGGACGACCGCACCTATGTCAGATTGAGCGAGGGTGCCCGCGGGGGCGCAAAAGAGCGGACGTGGGAGCGCGCCGCCGCCGCGTTCGAGGCCATTTGGCTTTGATGTCGATTCCGGCATAATCATGCGTGCCATGCGACTCCTGTTCATCACTCATTCGCGGGTCGGCGACGCGGTGCTTTCGACCGGGGTGCTCTCGTATCTCCTCGATCGCTACCGCGAGGCGCGCGTCACGATTGCCTGCGGCCGCGCGCCGGCGGAGCTTTTCGAGGCGGTCCCCGGGCTCGAGGAAATCTACATCATCGACAAGCAGCCGCGCGGACGGCACTGGATCGGGCTGTGGCGCCATGCCGTTCTGCGGCGCTGGGACGCGGTGGTCGATCTGCGCGCGTCCGCCATCGCCTATTTGCTGCTGGCGCGCAAGCGCTACGTCAGCAAGCCGAGCAAGGAGCCGGTGCATCGCCTGATCCATCTCGCGCGCGTGGTGGGCGTCGAGGGGGCGCTCGAGCCGCGCATCTGGACGAAGGCCGAGCATTGGGAGCAGGCGAAGGCGCTCGTGCCGGAAGGCCCGTCCGTGCTCGCGGTGGCGCCGACCGCGAACTGGCGCGGCAAGATGTGGCGCGGCGCGCGCTTCGCGGAGCTCATCGAGCGGCTCACCGCGGCGGACGGGATCCTGCCCAATGCGCGGGTCGCGGTATTGGGGGCCGCCAGCGAGCGCAACCTGGCTCAGCCGGTCCTCGCCTCGATCAGGCCGGCGCGGCGCATCGATCTCATCGGCAAGATATCGCTGCTCACGGCCTTCACCGTGCTGCGCCGCTCGGCCCTCTTCATCGGCAACGATTCGGGGCTCATGCACCTAGCCGCCGCCGCGGGCATCCCGACGCTCGGCCTGTTTGGCCCGAGCCGGCCCGAGAATTATGCGCCGCATGGCCCGCGTGCGGATTTCGTGCGCACGCCCGTTCCTTACGACGAGCTGGTGGGCCGGCCCGGCTACGATCACCGCACCACCGATACGCTCATGGACAGCTTGACCGTCGACATGGTCGAAAACGCCGCCGTCGAGCTCTGGCGGAAGAGCATGGGTGCTGCGGCATGACCGCTCTCGAGCACCCGACGCGCGAAGGGCCCGCCGTCATGCCGGTACTCTCGGCGCTCGTCGTCGTGCGCAACGAGGAGCGGCAGCTTGCCGAATGCCTCGGGCGATTGAGTTTCGCCGATGAGATCGTGGTGGTGCTAGACCGCTGCACCGACCGCTCGAAGGAAATCGCCGAGCGCCTCGGCGCGCGGGTGCTCGAGGGCGCCTGGGAGGTCGAGGGGCCGCGGCGGATGGCCGGCATCGAGGCTTGCCGCGGCGAGTGGATACTCGAGGTCGATGCCGACGAGCGCGTGAGCCCCGAGCTCGCCGCCGAGGTGCGCGCGGCACTCCCGGGTGCCGCACCCGGCTATTTTCTCATCCCCTTCGACAACTACATAGGCGAGCGCCTGGTGCGCTACGGCTGGGGCGCTTCTTGGGGGGTGTCGGCGGCCGTGCGGCTTTTCACGAAAGGCGCCAAAGTCTGGGGCGACCAGCGCATCCACCCGAAGCTCAAGCTCACCGGCGAGCGGCGCTGGCTCAAGTCGCGCATGATACATTACGTCGACCGCAATATTTCCGACATGCTTCTGCGGCTCGATCGCTACACCACGGTACGCGCGCGCGACCTGCGGGCCTCGGGCGACATCGGCAGCTACTTTCACAACGTGCGGCGGCTGTTCTCGCGCTTCTACAAGTGCTATGTCTTGCACAAGGGCTATCGGGAGGGGCCGTACGGCCTGCTCATCGCGCTCTTGGCCGGGCTCTATCCTCTCATTTCCTATCTCAAGGCGAGGCTCGAAAGAGACTGATGGCGCGCATCCGGGTGCTGCAGGTGATGGCCGGCGCCCGCCACGGCGGGGCGGAGGCGTTCTTCACGCGTCTCGTGCCTGCGCTCGAGCGTGCTGGACTCGAGCAGCGCGTGGTCATCCGCCGCGATGCCGAGCGCGCGGCCAAGCTGCGCGAAGACGGCATCGAGCCGCTCGAGCTCCCCTTCGGCGCCTTTCTCGACTTCAAGACGTCCTCAGCGCTCCGGCATGCGATCCGGGACTTCGCTCCCCACGTCGTGTTGACCTGGATGAACCGCGCCACGACGATCTGTCCCAGAGGTCGCTTCGTCCACGCCGCGCGGCTCGGCGGCTATTACGATCTCAGATACTACAGGAAGAGCGACCATCTCATCGGCAACACCGTCGACATCGTCGCCTATTTGCGCCGCTGCGGCTGGCCGTTGGAACGCACCCACTATCTGCCGAACTTCGTCGATACCGAGCCTCTAGCGCCCGTCGCCCGCGCGAGCCTCGCTACCCCCGAGGACGCACCGCTCCTCTTGGCGCTCGGCCGGCTCCATTCCGACAAGGCCTTCGATGTGCTGTTGGAGGCCCTCGCCGCACTCGAGGGCGTGCACTGCTGGCTCGCCGGCGAAGGGCCCGAGCGCCGCGCGCTCGAGGCGCAGTCGGCCCGCCTTGGGCTCGGCGAGCGGCTGCATTTCCTCGGCTGGCGCGACGACGTGGGCGCGCTCTTTGCCGCAGCCGACCTTCTTGTTTGTCCCTCGCGCATCGAGCCGCTCGGCAACGTCGTCATCGAGGCGTGGGCGCGCGAGGTTCCGGTCGTCGCCGCGGCAAGCGCGGGGCCGAAGGGATTGATCAAGGACGGCGAGAACGGTCTCTTGGTGCCCCTCGAGGATGCCCAAGCGCTAGCCGCCGCCGTCCGCCGCGTGCTGGCGGAGCCGGAGCTCGCGCGGCGTCTCATTGCCGGCGGACGTGCCGCCCACGAGGAAGAATTCACCAAGCGGGCCGTCGTCGCCCGCTACATGGAATTCTTCGAGAAGGTGGCAGCCTGATGTGCGGCATCGTCGGCATCATGATGAAGAACGGCAGCTCGCCCGACCCCGCGCTCTTGACCCGCATGGCCGACAGCGTCGACCACCGCGGGCCGGAGAGCCGCGGCCAGTATGTCGTCGCCAATGTCGGCATGGTGCAGAACCGGCTCGCCATCATCGACCTCAAGACCGGGGGCCATCCGCTGCACGAATCGGGCGGTGCCGCCCTCGTCGGCAACGGCGAGATCTACAACTACATCGAGCTGCGGCGAGACGCGGCACTTTCCGGCGTCAACTTCGCGACCGGGTCGGACTTCGAGCCGGCCCTCCATCTCTACCGCCGGCTCGGCGTCGGCTTCGTCGAGAAGCTGCGCGGCATGTACGCGATCGCCTTGCACGATGCGCCGGCGGGACGCCTCGTGCTCACGCGCGATCCCTTCGGCATCAAGCCGCTCTATTACGTCGAGCGCCCCGAGCTCTTCGCCTTCGCCTCCGAGCCGCGGGCCCTCATTGCGGCGGGCTTCGCCCAGCGCGTCCTCGATCCCACGCGTCGGGGCGAGCTCGTCGAGCTGCAGTTCACCACCGGCCGCGACACGCCCTTCCTCGGCATCCGCCGGCTGCTGCCCGGCGAGACCCTCGTGCTTGCCGAGGCGCGTGTCGTCGAGCGCCGTCGCCACGAGGCCTTGCCCCAGGGCGGCCCCGAGCCGATGGGCGAGGAGGAGGCGCTCGCGCGTCTCGACGAGGCGTTGGAAGACAGCGTGCGCGTGCACCAGCGCTCGGACGTGCCTTACGGCATGTTCCTTTCGGGCGGCATCGATTCCACGACGGTGCTGGCGCTGATGGCCAGGCTCAACGACCGTCCCGTGCGCGCCTTCACGATCGGCTTCCCCGGCACCGAGGTTGCGGACGAACGCGCGCTCGCGCGCAAGCTTGCCGGCATAGTCGGGGCCGAGCACGTCGAAGTGGAGTTCGACGAAGGCGACTTCTGGACGCTCTTGCCCAAGGTCGCGGACGCGCTCGACGATCCCACCGCCGATTATGCGGCCCTTCCCACCTACAAGCTCGCCTCGCTCGTCAAGGGGTCCCTCAAGGTGATCCTGACCGGCGAGGGCGGCGATGAGCTCTTCGCCGGCTACGGCCGCTATCGCAGCGTCGTTCGACCGTGGTGGCAGTGGGGCCGCACCATGCGCGCGCGCGGCATCTTCGACGGGCTCGACGTCCTGCGCGCCAATCCCGTCGGCTGGCGCGACGGCATTGACGCCGCCGAGCTCGCGGCGGCGACGCCGGGGCGCACCAAGCTCCAGGTGGCGCAGGCGGTGGATGTGGCCGACTGGCTGCCCAACGATCTGCTCACCAAGCTCGACCGCTGCCTGATGGCGCACTCGATCGAAGGACGCGTGCCCTTCCTCGACCCCAGGCTTGCGCACCTCGCCTATTGCCTTCCCGATCGGCTCAAGCTCAGGCGCGGCCTCGGCAAGTGGCTCCTGCGCAAGTGGCTCGCGCGCGCGCTGCCGGAGGCGGAGCCGATGAGCGCCAAGCGCGGCTTCACGGTACCGGTCGCCGAATGGATCGCCAAGCGGCGCGCGCGCATCGTGCCCCTCCTGGCGCGCCAAGCCGGCGTGCGCGAGCTCTGCCAGCCCGGCGCGGTCGAGCGGCTCTTCCTCGGCAGCGGCAAGCGCGCCGAGTTCGCGGAGTGGGCGCTGCTCTTCTACGCGTGCTGGCACCAGAGCCATATCATGGGCATCGGCGGCGCGCGCGACGCCTACGAGCTCCTCTCCGCGGTATAGGGGAGCTGCATCCTGGGTATGGAGCCATGCCCGAGCGCTTCGATCTGATCGTCAAGGGCGGCACAGTCGCCACGCCGGGCGGTTTGGTGGCGGCCGATATCGGCGCGCGCGCGGGGCGGATCGCGGCACTCGGCGCGCTCGACGGGGCCGCTGCGGAGGAGGTCATCGACGCGCACGGGCTTCACGTGCTGCCCGGCGTCATCGATACCCAGGTCCACTTTCGCGAGCCCGGCAACGAGCGCAAGGAGGACCTGGCGAGCGGCACGCGCGCGGCAGCCCTCGGAGGCGTCGCCGCCGTCTGCGAGATGCCCAATACCGAGCCGAGCACCACGACGAAGGCGCTGCTCGAGGACAAGCTCGCGCGCGCGGTCGGCCGCGCCGCGGTCGATCACGCTTTCTTCGTCGGTGCCGCCCATGAGAACGTCGGCGAGCTCGCGGGACTCGAGCAGCTGCCCGGCTGCGCCGGCGTCAAGCTCTTCATGGGGAGCTCGACGGGGAGCCTTCTCGTTCCCGACGATGAAGGCGTGCTCGCGGTCCTCTCTGCCGGCCGACGCCGCGTCGCGGTGCATGCCGAGGACGAGACGCGCCTTGGCGAGCGCAAGCGGATCGCGCTCGAGGGCCGGAGGCCGCATCTCCATCCGCTGTGGCGTGACGAGGAGACCGCACTCCTCGCGGTCAGGCGCCTCCTGGCCCATGCGCGCCGCGCGGGCCGGCGCGTGCATGTGCTGCACGTCACCTCGGCGGGCGAGATGGAGCTCCTCGCCCGGCACAAGGACATCGCGACCGTCGAGACCACGCCCCAGCATCTGACGCTCGCGGCCCCCGAATGCTACGACCGGCTCGGCAGCCTCGCCCAAATGAACCCGCCGATCCGCGACGCGAGCCACCGTGCCGCGCTCTGGCGCGCGGTCCGGGAGGGGATCGTCGACGTAATCGGCTCCG
Source organism: Alphaproteobacteria bacterium (assembly GCA_035272805.1). GTDB lineage: Bacteria > Pseudomonadota > Alphaproteobacteria > JACZXZ01 > JACZXZ01 > DASPPM01. The sequence continues at coordinate 8,435 of DATEQI010000389.1, forward strand.
ATCACGCCCCGCATACGCTCGAGGAGAAGGCGAAGCCCTATCCCGCAAGCCCCTCGGGCATGCCGGGCGTGCAGACGCTGGTGCCGATCCTCCTCGACCATGTTCATGCCGGCCGGCTTTCGCTCGAGCGCTTCGTCGACCTCACCAGCGCCGGCCCGGCGCGCATCTACGGCATCGCCGGCAAGGGACGCATCGCCCGCGGCTATGACGCC
>DATEQI010000390.1:0-6983 GCA_035272805.1 Alphaproteobacteria bacterium
GCTCTTGCGCTACAATTTCGAGCAGGAGGGCTTTCGCGTCTCCGCCGCCGCCGACGGCGAAGAGGCGCTCATCGCGGTGGCCGAGGATCCGCCCGACATCGTCATTCTCGACTGGATGCTCCCGCTCATGTCCGGGCTCGACGTCTGCCGCCAGCTGCGCCGCAGGCCCGAGACCCGCAATATCCCGATCATCATGCTGACCGCGCGCGGCGAGGAGGGGGATCGCATCCGCGGCCTCAACAGCGGGGCGGACGACTACATCACCAAGCCCTTCTCTCCGCGCGAGCTCGTGGCCCGGGTCCGCGCCGTCTTACGCCGCTCGCGCCCGGCATTGGCGGAGGAGCGTCTCGCCTTCTCCGACATCGTGATGGATCTGGCCGCCCACAGAGTCATGCGCGCAAGCCGGCACATCCATCTCGGGCCCACGGAGTTCCGGCTCCTGCGCTATCTGCTCGAGCATCCCGGCCGCGTCTTCTCGCGCGAGCAGCTCCTGGATGCGGTGTGGGGGAGCGACGTCTACGTCGAGCCGCGCACGGTCGACGTGCACATCCGCCGCCTGCGCCGGGCGCTCAATGCGGAGAGCGATTGCGACCCGATCCGCACCGTGCGCTCGGCCGGCTACGCGCTCGACGACGCGCTCGCCTGAAGCCCGAGCCTGACCTCGACGACATCCCCCTGCTGGGGCACCGAGTGAAGGGTGAAGCCGAACATGCGGCAGAGCTGCAGCATGTTCTCGTTCTCGCGCAGGACCTCGCCGAACAGCATGCCGATGCCGCGGAGGCGCGCGTAGTCCACGATTCGCCGCATGAGCAGCTGTCCGAGGCCCAGGCCCTTGAGATCGGTGCGCACGATGATCGCGTACTCGGCCTTCTCGTTGTCGGGATCGGCGGCGAAGCGCACCACGCCGAAGATCTGCGCCTTGCCGGCCGAGAGACCCGGCTCGCTCAGCACGAAGGCCATCTCGCGGTCGTAGTCGATCTGGGTGAGGCGCGCGAGGAAATTGGCGGAAAGCGACTTCTTGGGCGCCAGGAAGCGCAGGCGCACGTCGTCGGGATCGAGCTTGCCGAACATCTCGACGAAGGCGGGCGCATCCTCGGGCCGCACGGGACGGAGGGTGAATTTGCGCCCGTCGGGCAGCTCGACGAGCTCCTCGAGGCCGGCGGGATAGGGACGAATGGCGAGCCGCGCCGTGCCGTCGCCGTGGGCGCGCATGACGCGGATGCGCGCGTCGAGCGCCACCACGCCGTCGGCATCCGCAAGGAGCGGGTTGATGTCGAGCTCGGCGACCTCGGCGAGATCGACCACGAGCTGCGAGACCTTGACGAGGGTGAGTGCGATCGCATCGAGGGCGGCGGGCGGCTGGTTGCGGTAGCCGTGAAGGAGCTTGGCGACGCGCGTGCGGCCGATGAGCGAGCGGGCGAGGGCCATGTTGAGGGGGGCCAAGGTCAAGGCCTTGTCGCCGATCACCTCGGCCGCGGTGCCGCCATGGCCGAAGAGGATGACCGGTCCGAACTGGGCGTCCTCGGCCATCCCGACGATGAGCTCGAAGGCGTTCTCGCGCCTCACCATGGGCTCGACCGCGAAGCCCTCGATCCGCGCCCGGGGCATGCTCTTGGCGAAGCGCCGCAGCATGGCGTCGGCCGCCTCGCGCACCTCCTCCGGCGTGTCGAGGGAAAGGGCCACGCCGCCCACGTCGCTCTTGTGCGTGATGTCGGGCGAGAGAATCTTGAGCGCGCACGGCACGGCAAAATCCCGCGCGACGAGCTCTGCCTCCTCGGCCGTGCGGGCGATGCGCGTCGCGACCGCGGGAATGCAATAGGCGGCGAGCACCTCCTTCGCCTCGGGCTCGCTCAGCCACTCGCGGCCGGCGGCAAGTGCGGTCTCGATGATCGCGCGCGCCTTGGCCGCATCCGGCGAGAACGCCTCGGGCACCGAGGGCGGCACTTCGTTGAGCAGGTCCTGATTGCGCTTGTAGCGCACCATGTGCATGAACGCGCGCACGGCCTGGTTCGGCGTCGCGTAACTTGGGATGCCGGCCTTGGCGAAGAGCCGGCGGGGCTCGGCCGCCGTGCGCTCGCCGACCCAGCTCGTGAAGAGGTTGCGGCGCCGGCCGGCGGCCGTCTCGATCACCGCGTTTGCCGCCTCGACCGAGGAGCTCACCGCCACCGGGCAATTGAGCACGAGGGTGGCATCCACCTCCTTGTCGGCGAGGAGGGCGGCGAGGGCGGCCTTGTACCGCTCGGGCGGCGCGTCGCCGACGATGTCGACGGGGTCGCCGTGCGACCAGGTCGCGGGGAGCACCTTGTCGAGCTCGGCCATCGTCTCGGGCGAGAGTTGCGCGAGGCGCCCGCCCGCCTCGATCAGGCTGTCCGTCGCCATCACGCCGATGCCGCCGCCGTTGGTGAGGATGGCGAGCCGGTCGCCGGCCATGGGCCGGCAAAGGGACAAGGTCTCGACCGCGTCGAACAGCTCGTCGACCTCGTAGACTCTCAGCATGCCGGCGCGCCGGATGGCGGCGTCGTAGACCTCGTCCGAGCCCGCCATCGCACCCGTGTGCGAGCTCGCCGCCTTGGCCCCTTCGGCGTGGCGCCCGGCCTTGACCACGAGCACGGGCTTGGAGCGCGCGGCAATGCGCGCCGCCGACATGAACTTGCGCGCGTGCGTGACGCCTTCGATGTAGAGGAGGATGGCGCGCGTCGCGATGTCGCCGGAGAGATAGTCGAGCATGTCGCCGAAGTCGACGTCGCTCATGTCGCCGAGCGAGACGAGATGCGAGAAGCCGATGCCGCGCGCTGCCGCCCAGTCGAGCACCGCGGTCACCATGGCACCCGATTGGGTCACGAAGGCGAGATCGCCCTTTGCCGGCGCCAGGTGCGCGAAGCTCGCGTTGAGCTTGATGCCGGGGACGAGGATGCCGAGACAGTTGGGGCCGACGATACGCATGAGGTGCGGCCGCGCCGCTTCGAGCATGCGCTGGCGCAGCTCGGCGCCGTAGCGGTCCTCGCCCTCGCCGAAGCCCGCGGTGATGATGACCGCCGCCTTGGTGCCGCGGCGGCCGAGCTCGGCGATGATCCCGGGCACCGCATCGGGCGGGGTCGAGACCACGGCGAGCTCGGGCACGAGGGGCAGGCTCGCCACGTCGGGATAGCTCAAGACCCCCTCGATCGACTTGTGCTTGGGATTGACCGGCATGATCGGGCCCTGGAAGCCCGCGCGCAGGAGGTTCTCCGCCAGCACCGCGCCGACCGATCCCGGCCGCGTGCCGGCGCCGATCAAGGCCACGGATTCGGGCTGAAACATGAAGTTGAGGTTGCGTACGCTCATGGGGTGCGGCCCGGATCGACAATGCCGAAATGCGTTAAGGTGCCGAGGGAGACATCATACATGATCCGGCGCGACGCTCAATTCGGGGCGGAGGAGGGAGGTGTCTCGGGTTGATTTTTCCGCTCTGTGCCCAGCGGCGGACTCTGGCCATGCCCGTCGCCGGAGAGTGGCGGTGTCGCACCTAGAGCGCTACCGCTTCAGATTGGATCGCTAGCGCTCTCTATCTCTTTGCATGGACACATGATCTTATCCGAAAAGTCCTGCAACTTTTCAGGATCAAGCCATAAAGCCAGCGCCCGGCAACTGATTTTTCAGCGCGCGAAACCTCAAATGTGCCGCCGCCGCACACGACAAAAGGCACCATGAGGTATACGCGCTATTCGATCTCCTCGACCGCATGAGCCAAGGAAGGGGCCAGGACTTGCGGAAGGGGAAGTCTGGGCTATCCGTCGCCGCTTCATTGGATATGGATGCGGCGATCTGCTGCGGCGGTCGCCGCAGTCCCGAGCCCCGCACGCGCTAACTCTGCAAACGCCGGCTGTTTTCGCCAGTTGCACGCTGGCTCGTCCTCGCTCGCGTGCAGCCCCCGCAGGGAACAATATCTGCAGAAATCCGAATGGCGGCACTTTGAACAAAATAAAGGCGAAGGCGTTCGCAACTGTCGCATGGCGAAGACGGCTGGATGGCTGAACACTTCCTCCATGCTCTGCCTCATCAGATTTCCGAACACAAGCTCCTGCGCCCCAAAGGTCGGGCACGGCCTCACGTTGCCCCAGGGGTCCATCGCGAACGTGCGGTATCCGGCACCGCACCCATCTTCTCCTTCCACCTCGCAAACGGTCTCTTCCGACAGCACGCCGAGAAAGCCCTTGTAGCGGCTCGCGATCTCTGACTCCTTCGCGGAGACTTCATTGGCAGGGATATTCCAGGTCGTTCGGAACATCTCCCTACCCCGCCCCAGTGGTAGCAGTGGACTATAACTGAACGCGCGTGCGCCAAGCGACTTGGCCAACAACAGCGTATTTTCCAGATCGTGGAAGTTCCGTTCGTCGACCACCATCGATACACGGATGCCCACCCCCAGCGCGGCCAGCCGAGCCACGTTGCGCGTGGTTCGTGCCCACGCGCCTTTGACGCCTCTCCGTGCGTCGTGCACTTCGGGTGTCGATGCGTCCAAGCTGACGCTGTACATGAGCTTTTCGCCCATCCCAGCGAACTGCTGCGCCAAATCGTCGCTCAGCCGCGTTCCGTTCGTGAGCACGCCAACCATATCGAACTTTTCTGCGCACAGAGTCAGGATTCTGCGGAAATCCTCGTGCAAGAGAGGCTCGCCACCCGTCAACTCCACAGAACGCAACCCCGCTCCCCACAACTTCTCAAGCAATCGAAGCAGCGCGTCGGTCGGCATGTGGCTCAGTTTTGTGGCGTCGCTCTCCCGGTAGCAGTAGTCGCACCGAAGATTGCAGCCCTCCGTCAACTCAACGCTCATGTGCGGCGGGAAGAAGGCGATCTTCGAGCCGGTAACGCGCGGCACCGTCTCCGACGGAGCTGGCAGCAGCTCGATCCAGCCTTCGCGAGCGGCGGTGGCCGCGAATCCCACAAGCCTGAGGTCTTCCCAATCGCCAGCCCACGTCTTGGGAACGGTCTCCCCCAACTTATGCCTGCCATCGCAGTTGGCGATAAATGCCGTAACGCCGGGCGAAACCTTCACCGGTACGCCATGTACGAAAAGAGTCCCGCCTATCGGGTTCAGGTGAATCTCATGTCCCGGCTTCAGAACCGGGTAGCTCTCCCACGCTTTCACTGGCATATGGGCTCACCCCGTGCTTGACCGACGGCACGATTCGCGCTCTCCGCGCCGGGTGTGTCGCCGGTGCCGCCTGATCGACTCGCCAAGAATTATAATATTCCGGCCAGCGCCCACAACGCGGCGCTAGCCGATCCGAAGTTCACTTCAGCGCACAGGCCGCAAAGGCCGCAAAGGCCGCAAACCCCGCAGCGTGGTCTTAAAAACACCCCCGGCGTACTGGAAATCGCATCTTGCAGACTCTTCTGCATAGCCGCAGGTACTCCGTGATCGTACCCACGCTCATCGAGGGCCTTGAAGCCCTTTGTCAGCAGATCGTTTTGGAACTGCTTGTCGGTCAATGCCGCTGTGAACATCTTCTCGAAGTCGGCAGGGCTCATCAACTTGGCCATTGTACGTCCTCCTCGATGTGCGCCTCGAACGCATTACAGGACAAACAGTTAGGAGAAACACCACTCGATTCCAAAACTTAGGTATGTTAAGGCAAAGCCTTTTTCATTGATTTAGATCAAAAGAAGGCCGATTTCACGTCATGAAAAGAACTGCCCGAGGCGAGTTTGCAACCGCAGCGCTGGGTGCGGGGGCCTTTTGCGGCGCTATTCGCGCTTCGCCGTGAATTTCTGCGGCAGGCCGCCCGAGGCGACGTCGTTCTGGCGCACGAACTCGATCTCGCTGCCCTTGAGCGTGCCGCGGTAGTTCTCCTTGTAAGGCTGCTCGGCGCTGCCGGTCGCGCTCACGCCTTGCGTATAGAAGACGATGTCGTCGCCCTTCACCTCCCCACCCTGGATGCCTTTCATCGCACCACCCAAGTCGCTTTTCTCGCTCACCGTGCCGAAGAGGGTTTCGCCCGACTGCTCGAACTCGAACTGCAGGATCGACTTTTGCTTCCGGTCGTAGGGATTGATCAGCGGTTCCGTGACCCATTTGCCGGAGATGTCGCGATGCGGGGCGGGTGCCGACGCCGCGGCGGCGGAGGGCGGGGTGGGTGTCGCGGCAGGTTGAGCGCGCTCCATGGCGATGCGGTAGGCGAGCCCGCCTGCCACGACGAGTGCCGCCACCGCCGCGCTCGCGAGCCAAATCGTCCTCGCGCGCTGCGGCCGCGCCTTAGCTGACCGGCCGGGCCCTACGGCACCCGGCGGAAGTGCCGGGGTAGCTCCGTCTTCGCCGGCGATCCCGCTGATCTGATCCGCGAGGCGGCCAATGGCCCGTTCCCAATCGTCGAAGCCGTCGATCCATTGCCGCGTCGAGAGCTCGTAGAGGAAGGCGTCGCTTGGCAGCACGTCCTCGACCCTGACCGGAATGACCACCAGGCGGTTCTGGCTCGCGAGTGCCATCTCCTTCTTGATCTCGCTCGAATTGTTGGCGTTGGCCGTGAACACCAGCACCATGGCGCGGACCGAGCGGATCGCCTTGACGATTGCTTCTTGGAAATTCTCGCCGGGGCCGATGTCGCGGGAGGCGAGCCAGCAACCGAGCCCGCGCCGCTCCAGCGCGTCGCAGATTTTGGTGGCAACCGCGCGGTCCTGCGAAGAATGGCTGATGAAGACAAGCGGGCTCATGCCGGCGGCCGTGAAGTGTCGCTCAAATCAGCACCTCGCGTCGCGTGAATTTATCGGAACGAGGCCGGCGACGCCAGCGCGCCGCTGGCGGGGCTGCCGCGGCGACCACAAGCCCGCTTCGGGTGGAGGAATTTCCGCGTGCGGCGGGTGGCGACGATCTTCGAGTCGGCCAATTTCCGGTCGAGCACGTCAGGGGCCTTTCGTTTTGCGTCTCGCGCGAAAGATGTTCTTGGGATTGACCGGCATGATCGGGCCCTGGAAGCCCGCGCGCAGGAGGTTCGCCCAGCGCAGCG
>DATEQI010000391.1:0-27888 GCA_035272805.1 Alphaproteobacteria bacterium
GCGCGACCATTTCCTCGGCTTCTCCGCGGTCAACGGCCGCGGCGAGCTCTTCAAGGCGGGCGGGCGCGTCGTCAAGAACGTGACGGGTTATGACCTCTGCAAGCTGCTCGCAGGCTCGCTCGGCACGCTCGCGGCGATGACCGACGTCACCGTCAAGGTCCTTCCGGCCGCCGAGGAGGCGCGTACCGTGCTCGTGCTTGGCTTGGCCGACGAGCCGGCCGTAAACGTCCTCATAACCGCACTCGGCAGCGTCAATGAGGTCTCGGCGGCGGCCCACTTGCCGCAGGCACTCGCGGCACGCTCGGCACTCCCCGTCATCAGCGGCGCCGGTGCCCCGGTAAGTGCGGTGCGCGTCGAGGGCTTCCCGGCCTCCGTCGCCCATCGCGCCGCGGCGCTCAAGGCGCTCCTCGCCCCCCGCGGCGCGCTCGGCGAGCTCGGAGGCGAGGATTCCGCCGCCTTTTGGCGCGAAGTCCGCGACGTGCGTCCCTTCGTGAGCGAGCGCGAGCGCTGCGTATGGCGCCTCAGCGTGCCGCCCGCGAGCGGGCCGGCGGTCGTCGCACGGATCGCAGCCGAGCTCGATCTAGAGGCCTATTACGATTGGGGCGGCGGCCTCGTCTGGCTCGGCGTGGCGTCGAGCAGGGACGCGGGTTCCGCCGTCGTGCGCGCGGCCCTTGCGCGTAGCGGCGGACAGGCGACCCTCATGCGCGCGCCCGACCCCGTGCGCGCCGCGGTAGCCGTGTTCGAGCCGCTCGCGGACGGCTTGGCACGGCTTTCCGCGCGCGTGAAGGAGAGCTTCGACCCGCGCGGCGTCCTCAATCCTGGCCGCCTCTACGCCGGCAGCTGAGCGGGGACGGGCATGCAGACCCACTTCACCCTCGCCCAGCTCGCCGATCCGGCCATCAAGGAGGCCGACCAGATCCTGCGCGCCTGCGTGCACTGCGGTTTCTGCACGGCGACCTGCCCGACCTACGTGCTGCTCGGCGACGAGCTCGACAGCCCGCGCGGGCGCATCTACCTCATCAAGGACATGCTCGAGGGCGGCAAGGCGGCGACGGCGAAGATCGTCAAGCACATCGACCGCTGCCTCTCTTGTCTCTCGTGCATGACCACCTGTCCGTCGGCCGTCCATTACATGCATCTCGTCGACCACGCCCGCGTGCATATCGAGGAGACCTACAGACGGCCTTTCCTCGACCGTCTCCTGCGCGCCTTTCTCGCGCGCGTGCTGCCGTACCCGGGCCGCATGCGCGCCGCCCTCCTTGCCGCGGCGCTTGCCAAGCCGTTCAAGCCGCTCACCTCCGGCCGGCTGAGGGCGTTGCTCTCGCTGGTGCCAAGTGCACTTCCCTCCCCTTCCGCGGTCGATCACCCGCAAACCTTCCCGGCCGAGGGTGCCAGACGGATGCGCGTAGCCCTCCTCGCCGGCTGCGCTCAACAGGTGCTCGTCCCCTCGATCAACGAGGCGACGGTCAGGCTCTTGACGCGCCACGGCTGCGAGGTCGTGGTGGCTCAAGGCGCGCGCTGTTGCGGGGCACTCGTCCATCACCTGGGGAGCGAGCGGCAGGCGCTTCAAGACGTGCGCGCCAACGTCGAGGCGTGGAGCCGCGAGATCGAGGGCGCGGGGCTCGATGCCATCGTCGTCAACGCCTCCGGCTGCGGCCCGATGGTCAAGGACTACGGCTTCCTCTTGCGCAACGATCCCCTATGGTCCGCGCGCGGGAGCCGCGTGGCGGGGCTTGCCAGGGACGTGAGCGAGGTCATGGCGAGCCTTGGCTTGAAGGCACCCGTGCGCCCGACCGGGCTCGCGGTCGCCTACCATTCGGCCTGCGCGTTGCAGCATGGCCAGAGGGTCAATGTGCCGCCGCGGGCGCTTCTCTCGGCGGCCGGGTTCGAGCTCCGCGAGATTCCGGAAGGCCATCTCTGCTGCGGCTCGGCCGGCACCTACAACATACTCCAGCCGGCCCTGGCCGATGCGATTCTGGAGCGCAAGACGGCGAACATCCAAAGCACGGGGGCGGCCATCGTCGCGACCGGCAACATCGGCTGCATCGCGCAGCTCCGCCGCGCCGTTGCCGTCCCCGTCGTGCACACGGTCGAGCTCCTCGACTGGGCCACGGGCGGCCCGCCGCCTGCGGCACTCGCGGAGAGGGACCGGCTTCGCACCTCGACCGCTTCTTGAGCGCGCCGGCGGTCTGGCGATTCGCGGCTGAGCAGGCCATACTCTTGCCATGCTCCGCCTTCGCTTGATCGTGCTCCTCATCGCCGCCGCCGCCGCGGCCGCGATCGCGCGGGCGGACCAGACGGACAAGCGGCTCGACGCGCTCTTTGCCCAGCTCGCGGCGACGAAGAATGCGCTCCAAGGCGGCTCGATCACCGGGAAGATCTGGCACATCTGGCTCGAGACGCAGAATGGCGAGGCCAAGGCGCTGCTCACCGAAGGGATCGAGGAGATGGACGGCGAGGACTACGATGCGGCACTGCAAGACTTCAACAAGCTCGTGGTCCTTGCCCCCACTTTCGCCGAGGGCTGGAACCGTCGCGCGACACTTCTCTTCCTGATGGACGACCTCGACGGCTCCGTGCGCGACATCGAGCGCACGCTCGCGCTCGAGCCGCGGCATTTCGGGGCGCTCTCGGGCTTGGGCCTCATCTATATGCAGCTCGGCAAGGACGAGGCGGCGCTCAAGGCCTTCAAGCGCGCGCTCGAGATCAATCCTTATCTCTCGGGAGCCAGGCAGCACATCGAGGCGCTCGAGAAGCGCCTCAGGAACCGCGCGATTTGAGCTCGCTTGGTTGCGCGGGCATGAGCATTATCACGTCCTGCTCACCCGGAATTGATTGTTCCCGCGGGACGCAAGGACGTAGGAAGGGAAGGGACGAAGCGGTGGAAAGGAGAGCGCCATGCTGATCAAGCGCACGCCCGGCTGGGCGATCAAGGAGAGGGAGGCAACCCCCGAGCGCCTCTTCCGCGACCGGCGCCGTCTCGTCACGGCCCTCGCGGCGGGGCCGATTCTGGCGCCCGCCCTTGTCGCGGGCCTTGCCGGCCGCGCGCGCGCGGACGAGGAGGCCGATCCCTCGGCGGGGCTTTATCCCGTGAAGCGCAACGAGAAATACACGCTCGACCGCCCGCTCTCGCCCGCGGACGATGTCACCACCTACAACAACTATTACGAGTTCGGCTCCCAGAAGGACATCTGGCGCGCCGCTCAGGCGGTCAAGCTCAGGCCCTGGACGGTCAAGATCGAGGGCATGGTCGAGAAGGAGATGGTCGTCGACATCGATACGCTCCTCAAGACGATGCCTCTCGAGGAGCGCCTTTACCGCCACCGCTGCGTCGAGGCCTGGTCGATGGCGGTACCCTGGAGCGGCTTTCCGCTCAAGGCGCTCGTCGACTATGCCCGGCCGCTCGCCTCCGCGAAATTTGTGGTGATGCAGACCTTCCAGGACCCGGGCATGGCCCCCGGGCAGCGCGAGTTCTGGTATCCCTGGCCCTATGTCGAGGGACTCACGATGGCCGAGGCGACGAACGAGCTCGCCTTCATCGCGACGGGCCTCTACGGCAAGCCGATCCCCAAGCAGGATGGCGCTCCCTTGCGCCTGGCCACACCGTGGAAGTACGGCTTCAAATCGATCAAGGCGATCGTGCGGCTGAGCTTCTCGGACAAGCGGCCCAAGACCTTCTGGGAGACGATCGCTGCCGAGGAGTACGGCTTCTGGGCCAACGTCAACCCCGATGTCCCCCATCCGCGCTGGAGTCAGGCGAGCGAGCGGGTGCTCGGCATGAGCGGGCGGGTGCCCACCCAGCTCTTCAACGGCTACGCCGCTTACGTCGCCGACATCTACAAGGGCCTCGAGAAAGAGCGGCTCTACGCGTGAGGGCCAGGGGACGCGGGTAGGATACGGGTCCCTCGCCACTCGCTCCCTCGCAGCCGCGAGTGCTCAGGCATCGAGCCGCCCGGCGGCCGGCCGGCCTTGCCGGCCGAGGGCGAGGGCTCGGCCAAGCTGTGCGGCCTTGGTCTGCTCCTGGCGCCTGCGACGGCGCGCCTCCCGAATCAATCTCTCGACCCCCGAAGCGTCCAGATTGTCCGCGCGCATCAGGAGTATCGCGATCGGGTCGGAGAGGAGCTCCGTCGTCGAGGGCTCCTGGCCGGCTCGCATCCACAGCCTGCTTTCCTTCGCCATGACTTTCCTGCCGACGCCTGTTCCAAAGAGGATCGTGCTGAGCTTCATCCATGCCTCCCCTCGGAAATCTGCCGCCCTCGCGCGGCAGCGGGCGACCACCACGCATTCAGGAAGCGAGCATATCCCGCAATTCGCGACGGATGTGTGATAGCGCTGTGACAAAAACCGGACGGCCGCGGACCCTCGCGCGGGGCACGAGCCGGGTTAACATAGCCTGCTAATTAAAATAGAGCGACCAAGTTCGGCCGGCCGCTCGTCGCCCGGCGTCGTCGCAAACTTGTCACCGCTCCAAATAACCGCGAATACCTTGTTATGCAGAGGCGAGGGGCCATATAGTCATTGCGGTGGTAAGGCTAGACCGCCCCGGGTCACCGGCTATCCTAACGAACAAAAGGTGTACGCCATGAATAAGCTCACCAGACTGGGCGCGCGCGCCATGATGGCGGCAGCGCTGCTCGGTGCTATTGCCTTTGCGGGCCCGACGCACGCGGCGACGGGCGATCATGCAATGATTTTGGCGCAGACGACACCGCCGCCGCCAGCCACCCAGCCGGCGCCTCCCGCCACACAGGCTCCGGCCGCAGCTCCGGCCGCGGCAGGGCGGGCGGGTCCCGTGGCGCATGTCGAGACGCGCATCAAGGATTTGCATCGAAGGCTCCATATCACGCCGGCGCAAGAGGCGGCGTGGAGCAGCGTCGCCCAGGTCATGCGGGACAACGCGAAAACGATGGAGTCGTTGGCGCACGAGAGGTATGAGAATGCCGCGAAGATGACGGCGGTCGACGACCTCCGCTCCTATAGCGCGCTCGCCGATGCGCACGCCGACGGCCTCAAGAAGTTCGTTCCGGTCTTTCAACAGCTCTATGACAGCATGTCGGACGCGCAGAAGAAGAGCGCCGACGCACTCTTCCGCAACCGCATTGGCCGCGCCGAGAGGAAAGCGGCGCCGAAGGCGCAGTAACCGCGTGAGCGGAACCTTGTCTCCGGCGGCGAACCGCTCGGGGAGTTGTGAGCTGAGGGTGCCATGAACATCGTAAGAAGCCGTGCGAAGATTTCCCGATCGACGATTGCAAGGCTCATATTGGGACTTGCCTACGCCGCGGTGATCCTGGGCGTCTCCATGGGACCGGCTCTGGCGAGAAATGAGCGTCACCGTGACTATCGGGGACATCATGATCGCAACTGGCACGAGGATGGCGGCTACTATTATGGGCCGCCGCCGGTGGTCTATGCGCCGCCGCCAGTCTATTATTCGCCGCCGCAGTACTACTCATCCCCGGGCATCAGCATCGTCTTGCCGCTGCGTTTCCACTGAAGACGTCCGCGCCGGACGTCCCGGCGCTCGCAGAGGCGAGCGCCGGGGGCCACGGAGAGCGCGCGCAGCATAATCAGCATTGAGGATTCTGCGGCGGCGCGTTGCCGCATCTTCCGCTCCGCGCGAGCCCTTCGTCCGGGCGAACGCGTGTTCCCGTTCAAGAGGCTTTGGGACCGCGCCAAGAATGAATTATCATGGCGCCGGAGCAGGATGGAAAGATGACGGAGAGCAGAGGAAGCCAGGGAGGAACCGCGGCAAGCTCGGCGTCGAGGTCGCTTCAGCCGGAAGCGCTCAGGCGCTGCTGCGATCCCGCAAGTCTCCCCTTCGAAAGCACCGCGGAGCTGCCCGACCTTGACGATGCGATCGGCCAGGTGCGTGCCGCCGAGGCGGTCCGCTTCGGCATCGGCATCAAGCGTCCGGGCTTCAATATCTTCGCTCTCGGCCCGAGCGGCGTGGGCAAGGAGCATCTCGTGCGGCGCGGGCTCAAGACCCAGGCCGCGCGCGAGCCGGTGCCCGACGACTGGTGCTACGTCAACAACTTCATCGACGCCCACAAGCCGGTGGCGATGCGGCTGCCGGCGGGCCGCGCCATGCCGTTCCGACGCGACATGGAGCGGCTGGTGAACGAGCTCATGGTGGCGATCCCGGCCGCCTTCGAGGGCGAGGAGTATCGCCACCGCCGGGAGGTCATCGAGGAGGAGCTCAAGCAGCGTCAGGGCACGGCCTTCGAGGCGCTGCAGCGCAAAGCGCTCGACAAGAGCGTCGGGCTCATCCGCACCCCCATGGGCTTGGCGCTGGCGCCCTTGAAAGGCGGCGAGGTCGTCAAGCCGGAAGACTTCGAGAAGCTCGACGAGGCCGAGCGCACGCGCATCCAGAGCGATATCGAAGCTCTGCAGGGCGAGCTTCAGACCCTCTTCCGCCAGATCCCCGTCTGGGAGCGGGAGACGCGCGAGAAGCTCCGCGCACTTCACCGCGACGTCGTGAGCTACGCGGTCGGCCACCTGATCGACGAGCCGCGCCAGCGCTACCGCGACCTCCCCGTCGTGTCCGACTACCTTGCGAGCGTGCAGGCGGACGTCATCGATAACGCCGAGGTCTTCATGCGCCGCAGCATGCCGCAGGAGGCGGACGGGCCGGGACCCATGCCCGGAATGCCTGCGCTCGGCCCCGATGCGCTCTTCCGGCGCTACCAGGTCAACGTCATCGTCGCCAACGTGCCCGACTCGGGTGCCCCGGTGATCTTCGAGGACCATCCCTCGCTCGAGAACCTGGTCGGGCGCATCGAGCATATTTCACAGTTCGGCGCGCTCGTGACCGACTTCAACCTGATCAAGGGGGGCTCGCTCCACCGTGCCAACGGCGGCTATCTCGTGCTCGACGCGCGGCGCCTCTTGGTCCAGCCCTTCGCCTGGGAGGAGCTCAAGCGGGCGCTGCGCTCGCGTCTCGCGCGCATCCAATCCATGGGCCAGCTCATGAGCCTGGTGAGCACGGTATCGCTCGAGCCGGGCGCCATTCCGCTCGACGTGAAGATCGTGCTGTTGGGCGACCGCCTCCTTTATTATCTCTTGAGCCAGTACGATCCGGACTTCCACGAGCTCTTCAAGGTTCCCGCCGATTTCGACGACCGCATAGCGTTCGATCCGGACGGCCTCATGCTCTACGCCCGCATGATCGCCACGCTTGCGCGACGCGAGAAGCTTCGTCCGCTCGATCGTTCGGCGGTGGCGCGCGTGATCGAGCACGCCTCGCGCGTCGCCGAGGATTCGGAGCGCTTGACCGCTAATCTCGAGGGCATCGCCGATCTCGTGCGCGAAGCCGACTTCTGGGCCGGCGAGGGCGGCGCCGGGCGCATCGCGGCCGAGCATGTCGAACGGGCGATCGAGGCGCACATTCGCCGCGCCGACCGCGTGCGCGAGCACGTCCAGGAGGAGATCCGGCGCGGCACCATCCTCATCGATACCGCAGGTGCGGTGGTCGGCCAGGTCAACGGGCTTTCGGTCATGCAGCTCGGCGATTTCGCCTTCGGCCAGCCCTCCAGGATCACCGCCCGCGTCCGTCTCGGCCGCGGCCAGGTCGTCGACATCGAGCGCGAGGTCGAGCTTGGCGGCCCGATCCACTCGAAGGGCGTCCTCATCCTCTCGAGCTATCTTGCGGCGCGCTACGCCGCCGAGCGGCCGCTTTCGCTCAACGCGAGCCTGGTGTTCGAGCAGTCCTATGGCGGTGTGGAGGGCGACAGCGCCTCCTCGGCCGAGCTCTACGCGCTGCTCTCCGCTCTCGCCGCGGCACCCATCCGCCAATCGCTCGCGGTCACGGGCTCGGTCAACCAGCTCGGCCAAGTGCAGGCGATCGGCGGCGTCAACGAGAAGATCGAGGGCTTCTTCGACGTCTGCCGCGCGGCGGGATTGCTCGACGGCCACGGTGTCTTGATTCCCGCCTCGAACGTGAAGCACCTCATGCTGCGCCGCGACGTGATCGAAGCGGTCGCCGCCGGCACGTTCCACATCTACGCGGTGGAGAGGATCGACCAGGGTATCGAGATCCTGACGGGAATTGCCGCCGGCGCACCGGATGCCAAGGGCAGCTACCCGCCCGACAGCATCAACGGGAGGGTCGAGGCGCGTCTCGCCGGCTTCGCGGAGGCGGCGCGCCGCTTCGCGCAACAGGGCCGCGACCGGGGGGACGAGGGCCCGGCCGCACACTAGCTTTGCCTCGCAAGGAGCGGCGATGAACGGCAAGAAGCGTACGCAGGGCAGCGCTGGCGAGCCGGAGCGCCGCTCCGGCGCCGGGGGCGTCCCGCGGCGCGTCCTCGTGGCGCTCGACGCGGCGACGCTCTGTGCCGGCGCCTTCGACCTCGCGGCCGAGTTCGCCCGCCTCTTCGATGCGGATTTGAGCGGGCTCTTCATCGAGGACGCGGATCTGCTCCACTCGGCGGCATTGCCATTCGTTCGGCAGTTCGGCTTTGGCAGCGCGTCTGGCAGCAGCTTCGACCTGAAGACGATCGAGCGCGAATTGAACCTCTTGGCGAGCAAGGCCCGCAATACGCTCGTCGCCGCCGCCGAGCGCCGCAAATTGCGTCACTCGTTCCGCGTGGTGCGCGGTCAGCTCGCGAGCCAGCTCGCTCTGAGCTCGACGGAGGCCGATCTCGTGGTGCTGCAGGCGAGCAGCCGGCCGCTCGGCCGCCATCTTCGCCTCGAGGCGCCGGGGCTCGCCGCAGCGACGGCACTCGGCTGCGCCGTGCTCCTGCTCGAGCCCGGCATGGGGCTGCCGAGCTCGGTCCTCGTGGCCCTAGAGGACGGCGGGGGCGATGAGCGCGTGCTCGCCCTTGGCGCGGAGATCGCGCGCCTCGCCGGCCTGGAGCTCCGGGTGCTGGCCCCGCCGCTCGAGCCTCGAGAGGCCGCCAAGCGCGAGGCATTCCTGCGCAAGAGACTCGCAGAGGCACATCTCGCCTGGCGGCTCGAAGTGCTGCCGGCCTTCGATGCGCGCGCCGTGGCGTTCTATACGCGGCAACACGGCCAAAACCTTCTCGTGCTCTCAGCTAGCTCGTCGCTCCTTGCCGAGGTGGAGCGCGACCGGCTGATCGCGACCTTCCGCTGTCCCCTGCTTCTGATCCGCTAGAGTGTCCTGGTTGTGAAATTCGGCACATCAGGAAAACACGTGTCATTGCGAGGCGCCCGAAGGGCGCCGAAGCAATCCAGCCCCGGCGTACGCCGGGGTTCGCACCTCGCGCTGCCCCGGCGTACGCCGGGGTTCGCTGCGCTCGCAATGACGGTTATCTCAGGGTGAGACGAACATCCGAATCGCGACGCTAGCGAGGTATCGTGCGTGCCGCCAGCCGTCAGACCTCGCGCGGCACCGTCGCGTCGCGAGCGGTCTCGCGCGCCTTGGGATGAGTCGCCACGAAGTGCTGGAGCGTGCGCAGCAGCGCCAGCACGTGCCGGACATCGCCCCTCCGCCGCGCCGCGGAGATATCGTCGAGAATGATGCGCCGGATTCCGCGTTCGCCCGTCGGCGTGTGACAGAGGTAGTCGCCAAGCAGGAGTGCGGGGACCTCGGGAATATGCTCGTGCTCGGCGATCGCCTCGATCTCCGCCTCGTTGAGCGCGCAAAGCGCCACGCAATCTTCCCAGGTCAGCATCGTCAACTCTCCTCGTGCCGGCGCCTCGGGCGTCAATGGGCGAGCAGGACCGGCAGGCTCGATTCGTTGAGTACGCTCCGCGTGGCCCCGCCGAAGATGGTCTCGCGCATGCGGGTATGGCCATAAGCGCCCATCACGAGAAGCTCGGCCCCGGCGCGCGCCGCCTCGGCGACGAGCTGCTCGCCGACCGGCCAGCCCTCGAGCGCCACGCTTCTCAGTTTGGCCGCGATGCCGTGGCGCGCAAGCCATTCGCCGACCCGGCTCGGCGAGGGCTCGACGGGCAAATCCTTGGCGCCGCTGAGGATGAGAATCTGCTTTGCCAAGTGAAGGATGGGAAGCGCTGCACTCGCCGCACGCGCCGCCTCCATGCTGCCGTTCCAGGCAATCGCTACGGTGACGCCTGCAAGCTCGCGCGTCGCGGCGGGCATGAGAAGCACAGGCCGGCCGCTTTCGAGGAGCGCGGCCTCGACCATGAGGCGCCACTCGACCTCCCGATCGTCGGGCACGCGGCCGACAAGGATCAAATCGGCAACCCGTCCGCGCGTGGACACCTCTTGGGCAGCGTTCCCGAGGATCGAATCGAAGCGCAAGACGGCCCCAGGACCTGTCGCCGGCACGCCGGCTGCTCGAGCGGCTTCCTCGCAAATGCGCTCAGCCTCGACGCGCCGCGCTTCGGCCTCCCTCTCGGCCTGGGCGATATACTGGTCGATGACCGAGGTGAGCGCGCCCTCGGCAATGAATGGAACGCTCTCTCGCGGATCCTGCTGGGCGTGCAGCACCTCGACGAAGGCCCCGAGCCGCTTCGCCAGGCGCATGCCGCTCGCCAGCGCGGCACTCGTGGCCTCGTGGCCCGTGATCGGCGCCAGGATGGTCTTGATCGACATGAGAGGCCTCCGTGCTTGATCGCGAGGGCATTTATGCAGGCAAGGGGGCGGCCAGGCTGTGATCTATGTCAAACGTCGGCGAGCGGCGCATCGGCGTTTGCGGCGACGCACGGCTCTTCCCCGGCCGCCGCCTCGAGCGAATGCAGCGTCGCTCAGCGCCCTGGGGCGCTACGTCTCCAGCACGTAGCGACCGGGTGCCGGGCCGAGCGGCGGATAGTCCTTGTCGGCGGCGCCGAGGCTGGGCGGCGGCGACTTGCCGCTGTCATGCGCGTCGAGCCACTCCGCCCAAACCGGCCACCACGAGCCCTCCGTCGCGGAGACCGCGGCGTACCAGGTCTCCGGATCGAGGTATCTATCGCCGGCCTTGCGCTGCAAGAGGCGATAGGAGCGCTGCGGATGCCCCGGCTCGCTCACGATGCCGGCATTGTGACCGCCGCTCGTGAGCAGGAAGCTCACCGCCGTGTCGAGCAGCAGGTTGAGCTTGTAGACCGAGCGCCACGGCGCCACGTGGTCGCTCTCCGTCGCGACCGCGAAGACGGGAACGCGGATGTCGCCGAGTGACAGCGGCTTGCCTCCTACCTCGTAGCGCCCCTCGACGAGGTCGTTGTTGAGGAAGAGGCGGCGCAGGTATTCGCTATGCATGCGGTAGGGCAAGCGCGTCGCATCGGCGTTCCACGCCATGAGGTCGGTCATCGGCTCGCGCTCGCCGCGCAGATAGTCGCGCACGAGGCGCGACCAGATGAGGTCGTTCGAGCGCAGGAGTTGGAAGGCGCCGGCCATCTGCTTGGCATCGAGATAGCCCTGGTCCCACATCGTGTCCTCGATATGGGCAAGCTGGCTCTCGTCCATGAAGAGCGTGAGCTCGCCGGCCTCCGTGAAGTCGACCTGTGCCGCGAAGAGGGAAACCGTGTTGAGCTGCTCGTCCCGCTTGCGGGCGAGCCAGGCCGCGGCGATCGCGAGCAGCGTGCCGCCGAGGCAATAGCCGACCGCGTCGACCTTGCGTCCGGGCACGATGGCGCGGATCGCCCTGAGCGCCGAGAGCACGCCCAGGCCCAGATAGTCTCCCATCCCGAGATCGCGATCGTCGGCGCCGGGATTGTGCCAGGAAACCATGAACACGGTATGACCGCGCTCGACGAGGTACTTGACCAGGGAGTTATGCGGGGAGAGGTCCAGGATATAATACTTCATGATCCATGCCGGCACGATCAGCACCGGCTCGGCGTGCACTTCGCTGGTTGCGGGCTTGTATTGGATGAGCTCGATAAGCCGGTTGCGATAGACGACGACGCCCGGGGTGAGCGCCATGTCGCGGCCGGGGCGGAATGCCTCGCTGCCGACCGGCGGACGACCGGCGATCGCGCGTTCCCAGTCCTCGACCCAGTTGAACGCTCCCTGCACGAGATTGCGCCCGCCTTGCTTCATCGTCAGCTGCAGGATCTCGGGATTCGTCGGCACGAAGTTCGACGGCGCGACAATATCGAGCAGTTGGCGCGTGGCGAACGAAACCACTTGCTCGTGATGGCGCGAGACGCCGTGCACGCCCGTCGTGGCGTTGTGCCACCACTGCTGGGTCAGGAGAAACGACTGATAGATGAAGCGGAAGGGGGACTTCTGCCAATCGGGGTGGTCGAAGCGCCGATCGTGGGGCAGGGGTGCTATGCAGGGCGGTGTCGTCGGCTCGGCGAGCGCGCGCGAGACGTGGATGCCGAAGCGGGTCGCCTTGCGCAGCGCCTTCCCCGCGAGGATCGCCTGCTTGCCGGGCGACATCGCAAGGTGCGCGGCCCAGTCGAAATAGGCAAGCGCCAACGAAACCGGCGAGATGGAGAGGGTGGCCTTTCCGACGGCCGCATGCACGAGCCGGTCGATGCTGCGAGGCCCTTCGCTCGGATCGGGAGCGTCCGACGCATCCGGGACCATGCTCTTCACGGCCGTGTCAACCCAGCGGCGTAGCCCGAAGAGCTCGGCGTATTTTTCCATCGCGGGCAGGAACTGATCGGTGCCGGCTTGCCAGAGGGGCGGCCAGACCGGCGCCTGCTCGCCCTTGGCGCCGCGTTTTGCCGCTCGCTCTGAAGGCGCTCTTGGTGCTTCCCGCTTTTGGTCTGGGAGCGTAGATGGAGCTTCAGACTCCGCGTCCGCCGGGGGTTCGCGGACCTCATTATTTGCCGGTTGCGTCATCGTCTCACCCTCCTCGACCTCTGCGCGCGAGCGGCCGTCCTTTATATGGTACGGCGCCGGTGCAAGCGCATTGCGCCAGATCAATGAACGGGAAGACGGGAAAAGGCCTCTGGACGGGTGCCCCCCGGCGCGCCAGGACGATTTGCTCGAGGGTCCCGGCCCCTGGCCTCCTTCACGAGGCGGAGGGGCGCTGCGGCTCGTCGGTTCCCGCCCTCTCGTGCACTTGGAAGGGGAGCGCGTCCGCCGCACGCATTTCGACCGGCATCGCGGCGAGCTTGGCAAAGAGGCGGCAATGGTGACGGATCGGCAACCAGTCGTAGAGAAAGATCTGGAGCGGCCGCCACATCGCGACCCAACCGACGATGAGCAGGCCCTCCGCAACGGTCTGCGCCGCGGCGTAGGGCCCGAGCGTGAAGGCGATCTGGCGCACGAGCGTGCACATGAAGAGGAAGGCGAGACCGATCAACAACGCGATGCGTCCCTCGCGGAAGAGGAAGCGCATGCGCCGGCGCGCCTCGCCGGAGCGATAGGTGAAGTAGTTATGGATCGCGGCCTCGAGGTGGAGGGCCTGGGCGACCGCAACCTGGTCGGCGGGCAGCTGAAGCACGAGCTTGAGCGGCCTTGTCAGCGGGAAGTCGTCGACCGAGCCCACGATATACTCCTCGGCATCCTGATCGAGGTCCTTTTCGTGAAAGGGCGAGGGATCGAAGGAGTTGAAGAGTTGCTGCAGGCGGCTAAGCCGGATGGCGATCGCCGTCGGTTCGCCCTCTGTCGGATTCCTGGGCGTTACTTGGTCCATGACGGGCCTCCGCTGCTTCGCAGATGTTTCGGGCCGACCGCTCTCCATCGACCGTCGGAGTGAAACCAGAAGTCTCCCACCGGCGCTGCGGACTCCCAATGATTTAGGTCAAGGAAGCCCACGCCGAGGCGGCTACGCGTCCGCCCGAATTTGACCTGGGTCAATGCGGCGCTCAGCCCGCGTGGCTATAGATAAGCCGTCGGGATGGGAGAACGGTCATGGCAGCAAAATCGACGAGCGAGGCGAAAGCGGTTCCAGGCATGCCGGATCCGGCAGCTTGGTTTACGGGTTACGCGCAATTCCTCGAGAACGGTCGAGTGGCGTTCGACCAGTGGGCGAAGGCGAGCGAGGCGATGGGAAAGGGAATGTTCGATCTTTCCTGCGAGATGGCGCGCTTCTCGCTCGAGCGCTTCAAGGAGGATCTTGCCGTTTGCGAGACACTCCGAGGATGCCACAGCCAAAGCGAGGCCTTCGACTGCCAGCGCCGCTTCGCCGAACGGGCGACGACGCAGTACCTCGAGGAAGCGGGCAAGCTCTCCGGCCTCTTTGCCCAGGCGGCGCGCGTGGGTTTCCCCGCTCCGCCGCAAACCACGCGGCACGAGGCGGAAAAGGCGTGAGGAAACCGCCGCCGCGGCTCGCTCGCGACTCGAACCGCGGCGTCCGGTCCCTCTATTGGCCCGCGAGCATGCCGTCGCAATAGACGGCGATGCGGGCGTTGTCGCGCACGGCCTCATCGAAGTGCGCGTATCTCTTTCTGAGTCCGCGAGCGGCGCGTCGATGCCGGAAGCGGGGGCCGTCCAGCCCAGCAGGTCATGATTATCGCTGTCTTTCCAGGACCTTTGCTGCCCCATCCTTCCCAAGCTCAACACGGAGGGGAAGCTCACCCGGCAAGAATTGGACGACGCACTCGACCACGGCTACGGATATCGCCGATTGCCCTGCAACCAGCACAAATAAGGCAAGTTGTCGTCTGCATTCGTTCCCTGAAGCGATCGATCGGCGTTTTTCGAGGAGCCGCTCAAAATGCACGCCCCATGCGACGCAACCCTGCTCCGCATCTTCGTCGGCTACGACGATACGTTTGACAACAAGCCTTTGTACGATCAGATCGTGCTCAAGGCGCGCGCCATGGAAATGGCGGGAGCAACGGTCACGCGCGGACTGTTGGCCTATGGTCCTGCAAGCCAGGAACTTCAAATCGTGCTTCGGCTCTCCGAGGATCTTCCCATCGTCATCGACATTGTCGATACCGACGAGAAGATCAAAGAATTCCTCCCGGTTGTCGAAGATATGGTCGAGAGCGCCCTGGTGACCCTGCAAAAGGTTTCCGTCATTCGCTACGGCCGCAATAAAGGAAGCACTTGAAGGAGTAAGGGCTCGCAGCGCGCAATGGAAATCCGCCCCAGATCCGCACCGAACTTGGCCCATGGACCATCGAGATCATCAAGCGCTGCGACATCGACAAGGACTTCGAGGTCTTGCAGCGCCGATGGGTGGCCAAGCGCACCTTCGCTTGGCTCGACCGCTGCCGGGGTGCGCCGACTCCGCGCGCCGCCTCGACAGCTCCTCCCTGGCGCCATCGCCACACCCCTGCGACAGGCTAATGTTGGCCATCAGCAGAAGTGTCCTCTTTGACCTAACATTTTGATTTAAACTGAAAAAGTGTCACGTTGATCTTGGTCAATGTGGCCCTGCCGCGAATCGATCTAGTGCTACCCTATGAGCGCGACCTCGGGTGCCGCGCGAGGTCATTGAACGGGCCCTCCATGCAAGACACGAATGACGGCGAACGCGGCACGACAGAGAGGACGGCGGAGCGTCCCATGGTCGCCGGGCCTTTGGTGCCGGTCCATCTGCCGGTCCCTCGCGCGACTGCGATGCCGGGCGAAAGGCGCCGGCGCTGGTCGAGGCTCCTCTTCCTCCTCCTTGCGCTGGGGGCCGCCGGGGCAGGCGGGGCCTACTGGTGGACCCAATCGCAAAGCCGCCTGCCTCCCGGCTTCGCGTCCGGCAACGGCCGGCTCGAGGCGGATGAAATCGACATCGACACCAAGTTCGCCGGACGCATCGCCGAGCTCTTCGCGGACGAGGGCGACATGGTGAGTGCTGGCCAAGTGGTGGCGCGCATGGACACCAGGGACCTCGAGGCGTCGCTCAAGAAGTCCCAAGCCCAAGTGCGCCAGGCGCAAAGGTCGCTCGACGAGGCGCATGCGGCGCTCGAGCAGCAGAATGCGCAAGTGAAGTTCGCGAAGCAGGAGCTCGACCGCGCAAGCAACCTCGTGCAGAAGGGGTTCGCCACGCGGGAGCTCTATGACCAGCGCAAGCAGCAGATGGATTCCGCCACCGCGGCGCTCAATGCCGCGACGGCCAGGGTTGGCGAAGCCGAGCACGCGCTCGACGCAGCTCAGCATGACGCGGAGCTCTATAGCGTGAACATCGCGGACAACACGCTCGTAGCGCCGCGCGAGGGCCGCATACAGTACCGCGTCGCCAATGTCGGCGAGGTGATTCCGCAGGGCGGGAAGGTCTTCGTCATGCTCGATACCTCGTACGTCTATATGGACATCTATTTGCCGACCGCGGAGTCGGGCCGGGTCAGGCTCGGGGCCGATGCGCGCATCGTGCTGGACGCGCTCCCGAATGTTCCGATTCCGGCGAAGGTCACCTTTCTCGCCACCGAGGCGCAGTTCACGCCCAAGGCCGTCGAGACCAAGAGCGACCGGGACAAGCTCATGTTCCGGGTCAAGGTGCGGATCGATCCCGCGCTCTTGCGAGCCCATGCGGCAGCGGTCAGAACCGGGCTCCCCGGGGTTGCCTACGTCCGCCTCGACCCGAACGTCCCCTGGCCGCCGGAGCTCGTGGGCAAGCCGGCGAGCTAGGGCAGGAGCGGAAGGTGGCCGCGAGTCTCGAGAACGTCACCCACGCCTACGGGGCGACGCTTGCGCTCGATGCGGTGACGCTCGACCTCCCGGAGGGCCGCATGGTGGGGCTGATCGGGCCCGACGGCGTCGGCAAATCGACGCTTCTCGGCCTGATCGCCGGCGCGCGGCGCATTCAGACGGGCCGGGTCCGCACGCTCGGGGGCGACATGGCGGACCCGCGTCACCGTGCGCAAGTTTGCTCCCGGATCGCCTACATGCCGCAAGGTCTCGGCAGGAATCTCTATCCCGACCTGAGCGTGCGCGAGAACATCGAGTTCTTCGGCCGCCTTTTCGGCCAGCCGCGTGCCGAACGCGAGCGCCGGATCGCCGAGCTTTTGGAGAGCACGGGGCTCACGCCCTTCCCAGACCGGCCGGCGAAGAAGCTCTCCGGCGGGATGCGACAGAAGCTCGGGCTTTGCTGCGCCTTGATCCACGACCCCGACCTCCTCGTCCTCGACGAGCCGACCACCGGCGTCGATCCGCTTTCGCGACGACAGTTCTGGGAATTGATCGAGCGCATGCGCGCGCGCCGCCCGGGCATGAGCGTCGTCATCGCCACCGCCTATATGGAGGAGGCGGAACGCTTCGACTGGCTGGTCGCGATGGAGGCCGGCAAGGTGCTGGCGCGCGGGACGCCGGCCGAGCTCAAGACCGAGACGGGCACCGCGACGCTGGAGGAAGCGTTCATCGCACTCCTCCCCGAGGCGCGCCGCGCGGGTTACCGCAAATTGACCATCCCCGCGCGTCGGATCGCCGCTGGACCGCCCGTCATCGTCGCGCGCGGCCTCACCTGCCGCTTCGGCGACTTCACCGCGGTCGATCGCGCGAGCTTCGACATCGAGCGTGGCGAGATCTTCTGCTTCGTGGGCTCCAACGGCTCAGGCAAGACGACGACCATGAAGATGCTGACCGGGCTCCTGCCGCCAAGCGAGGGTGAGGCGCTGCTGTTCGGCGAGACCATCGCGGCGGGTGACATGGCCTCGCGCAAGCGCGTGGGCTACATGTCGCAATCCTTCTCGCTCTATTCCGAGCTCACGGTGCGGCAGAACCTCGTGCTCCACGCGCGGCTCTTCCACATTCCGAGCGAGGCCGCACGGACGCGAATCGCCGATCTCGTGCGCCAATTCGAGCTCGGCGACTACCTCGATCAACGCGCCTCCGAGCTTCCGCTCGGCATACGCCAGCGCCTCTCATTGGCCGTCGCCGTCGTCCATCAGCCCGAAATGCTCATCTTGGACGAGCCGACCTCCGGCGTCGATCCGCTCGCCCGCGACCGGTTCTGGGAGCTTTTGGTCGATCTCTCGCGCTATCAGGGGGTCACGATCTTCGTCTCCACTCATTTCATGAACGAGGCCGCCCGCTGCGATCGGGTCTCGCTGATGGATGCGGGCCGCGTGCTCGCGACCGACACGCCGGCGGCACTCGTGCGCTCGCGCGGCGCGGCTTCGCTCGAGGACGCCTTCATCAGCTTCCTCGAAGAAGCAAGCGGCATGCGGCCGCCGCCGGCTCGAGAGGCGGCCGGCTCCGCCGCCGCGGCCAGCGCGCCGCTCCTGCATCCCAAGGCCGGCGAGAGCGCCGCCGCTTCCGCCTTCAGCCTGCGCCGCCTCTTCGCCTATACCATCCGCGAGGGTCTCGAGGTTCAGCGCGATCGCATCCGCATGGCCTTCGCGCTGCTCGGCACCGCCTTCCTCATGCTCATCTTCGGCGCCGGCATATCCACCGACGTCGACAACCTCTCCTTCGCGGTCCTCGATCATGACCGCACGCCCGAGAGCCGCGCCTACCTCGAGGAGCTGAGAGGGTCGCGCTATTTCACGGAGAAAGCGCCGATCGCCGATTACAACGAGCTCGAGAGGCGCCTGCAAAGCGGCGACGTGCGGGCGGTCGTCGAGATCCCGCCCGGTTTCGGCAGGGCCATCCAGAAGGACATCCCCGCCTGGGTCGGCGCCTGGGTGGACGGTGCCATGCCGTTTCGCGCGGAGACGATCCGCGGCTATCTGCAAGGTGTGCATCAGCAATACCTCTCCGACCTCGCCATGAGGACGACCGGCAGCAGTAGTACCGCCGCACCCGCCGTCATCGAGACGAGGTTTCGTTACAACCAGGATTTCGACAGCGTTTACGCCATGGTCCCGGGAACCATAGCGCTCTTGCTGGCGCTCATCCCGGCGATCCTGATGGCGCTTTCCATCGTGCGGGAAAAGGAGCTCGGGTCGATCACCAACCTCTACGTGACGCCCGTGAGCCGCCTCGAGTTCCTTCTCGGCAAGCAGCTCCCCTACGTCGCGATCTCGATGGTCAATTTCGCGATCCTTTATCTCCTCGCCCTTTTCGTCTTCGAGGTGCCGCTCAAGGGAAGTTTCCCGGCCCTGCTCACGGGTGCCGTCCTCTACGTCGTGACGACGACCGGGATCGGCATGCTGATCTCGGCTTTCGCGCGCACCCAGATCGCGGCACTTTTCGGCACGGCCATATTGACCATTCTTCCCGCGACGCAGTTTTCCGGGATGCTGGTGCCCGTGTCCTCGCTCACCGGATTTCCGGCGCTCATGGGACGCGGCTTTCCCATGACCTATTTCCTGCGTATCAGCGTCGGGACCTTCACCAAGGGGCTCGGATTTGAGGACTTGGGCGCGAGCTTCCTCTCGCTCGCCGTCTTCGTCCCGGTGCTGCTCGGCTTGAGCCTCCTCCTCCTGCGCAAGCAGGAACGCTAGGCCGGGCCGCTCTGATGGGTACGCTTTCGAATATCTTCTGGCTCGGCACGAAGGAGCTCCGCAGTTTCTTGCGCGATCACGTCCTTCTCGCCCTCGTCATCTGGACGTTCTCCGTCGCCGTCTATACCCAGGCGCGAAGCAATGCGCAGGAGCTGCACAACGCCTCGCTCGCGATCGTCGACGAGGACGGCTCGGCCCTCTCGCGCCGTATCGCGTCTGCCTTTCTGCCGCCCTATTACAAGCCGCCCCAGCGTATTTCCGAGCGCGACATCGATCGTTTCATGGATAGCGCGAAATATACCTTCGTGATCGACATCCCGCCGAACTTCGAGCGGGACGTTCTTGGCGGACGGCAGCCCGTCATCCAGGTCAACATCGATGCAACGGCGATGGTGCAGGCGGGACTCGGCTCGGGCTACACGCAGCAGATTCTCAACACCGAGATCGTCAACTTCGTCTCCCGCACGGAGGGGAGCTTCCTTTCCCGCTCGCAAGGCATCCCGATGCAGCCGGTGACGCTTGCCGTGCGGGTGGCGTTCAACCCCAACGTGGTCACGGCCTGGTTCACCAGCGTCATGGCGATCATCAACAACGTCACGATGCTCGCCATCATTCTCGCCGGCGCCGCCGTCGTCCGCGAGCGCGAGCACGGCACCATGGACCACCTTCTCGTCATGCCCGTCCGGCCGTTCGAGATCGCCATGGCCAAGGTGTGGGCGAACGGCCTCGTCATCACGGTCGCCGTCGGACTTTCGCTTTCCATCGTGGTGCGTACGCTCCTTGGCATTCCGGTTGCGGGCTCCGTCCCGCTCTTCATGGCCGGGGTCGCGATCTATCTCTTCTTCGCCACCGCGATCGGCGTCTTCCTCGGCACCGTCGCGCGCTCGATGCCGCAGCTGGGCCTGCTCTACATGCTGATCGCCATGCCGATGAACCTGCTCTCGGGCAGCAACACGCCGCTCGAGAGCATGCCGCGCGCCTTGCGGACGATCATGCAGGCCTCGCCCTCGACCCATTTCGTCAACTTCGCCCAGGCAATTCTCTACCGGGGTGCCGGCTTCGAGGTGGTGTGGCAGGAATTCGTGCTGGTGGCGCTGATCGGCGGCCTCTTCTTGGGCCTGGCATTGCTGCGCTTCCGCCGGGTGAGCGCCCAAGTCATGTGACAGCCCTCCGCTAGGGCGCCGCAGGCCCCCGGGGGCCACGGGCTGGTTTTGATCTAGGTCAAAGCCGGGCCGGGCCCGTCGCCCCATCATTCGCTGCGATGACGCCCGACATTCTCTCGCGGTATGCGCGGCCGGTGCCGCGCTATACGAGCTATCCCACGGCTCCCCACTTCGGGCCCGAGGTGGACGCGCGCCGCTATGGCCGCTGGCTTGGCGAGCTCGGCGCGGCCGGGCCGTTTTCGCTCTATCTGCACATCCCCTTCTGCCGCTCGCTCTGCTGGTTCTGCGGCTGCAACATGCGCGTCGCCAACAAATCCGGCCCCATCGACCAGTATCTCGAGCTCCTGCTCAAGGAGATCGAGATGGTGGCAGATGGCATCGGAGGGCGGCCGCGGGTGAGCCATATCCATCTCGGCGGCGGCACGCCGACGACGTTGAGCGCCAGCAACTTCGAGCGCCTCGCCGAGGCGCTGCGGCACCGCTTCGACGTCGCGGGCGACGCGGCGTTCGCCGTCGAGATCGATCCCCGTGTGCTGAGCGCGGAGCAGGCCCGGGCGCTCGGCTCGGCCGGCGTCAATCGTGCCAGTCTCGGCGTGCAGGACTTCGCGCCAGCGGTGCAGAAGGCCATCAACCGTATCCAACCCTATGAAGTGACGGCGCGGGCGATCGATGCGCTGCGCGCGAACGGAATCGCCTCCATCAATCTGGACCTCCTCTATGGGCTGCCCTACCAGACGGTCGGGAGCGTCGCCGCCACGGTCGAGCGCGCGCTCACGCTGTCGCCCGACCGGCTCGCCGTTTTCGGCTATGCCCACGTGCCGTGGCTCAAGCGGCACCAGCGCCTGCTGCCCGAGGAGGCCATGCCGGACGCCGAGGAGCGTCTCGGTCAAATGGCGGTGGTCGCGTCCACGCTCGAGGCCCACGGCTACGTGGCCGTCGGCCTCGACCACTTCGCGCGAGCGGATGACGCGCTCGCCTTGGCGCTTGCGCAGGGCGCGCTGCGCCGCAATTTCCAGGGCTATACGGCGGATGGTGCGGAGACGCTCATCGGCCTCGGAGTTTCCGCGATCGGCTCGCTTCCCCAGGGCTATGTGCAGAGCAGTGTCGAGCTGCGCGCCTACGCGGACGCGATCGGCCGCGCATCCTTTGCCACGGCGCGCGGCATAGCGCTCGCGGACGACGATCGCCTGCGGCGCGACATCATCGAGAGCCTCATGTGCTTCCTCGAGGCGCCGGTTGCGCGGCTTTGCGCCGCCTACGGCCACACCTTCGGCTCGTTCCTGGCAGAGTGGAAGACCCTCGACCAAATGATCGAGGACGGCGTGGTCACGCTCGAGAACGGCCATTTGCGCGTGACCAGGGCGGGACGCCCGCTGGTGCGCGCGGTCTGCGCCGTCTTCGACCGCTATCTCGGAGAGGGGACCGCGCGGCACTCGGTCGCGGTTTGAGGAGAGCTCGGGGGCGCGGCCGAATGGCGAAGACGATACTCGACGGGCTCTACGGCCTCTGCACAAGCAGCGTCGGGCTCGCCGAGCTGACGCGCTTCTTCGGCGGCCTCGGCCTGCCGGCAGCGCTCTTCCTGATCGGACTCGTGGGTGGCTTGGCGCATTGCACCGGCATGTGCGGGCCTTTCGTGCTGGCGCAAGTCGCCGCCGATGAGCGCTCCCTGGCAGGCGCTGGCATGAGCGAGCTGCGGCGGCTCAAGGGGGCACTTCTTCTTCCCTATCAGCTCGGCCGGACAACGACCTATGTCGTCCTCGGCGCGCTCGCAGGTGGGGGTGCCGGGATCGCGGTCGAGGCGAGCGGCTACCGCTGGCTGCCCGCAGCCTTGCTCGCGTTTGCCGCGGTGCTCTTCCTCCTCCGAGGCGTGCCGGGGTTGACGCGCTGGCTCGCTCCGGCTTGGCATCCAGTGCCGCTGCCGGGGCCCAAGGTGCCGTTGGCCCGCTTTGTCCAGCCGCTCTTTGCCGATCCGCGGGGCTTGCGCGGCTGGGCACTGGGGCTGGCGCTCGGTTTCCTTCCCTGCGGTTTTCTCTATAGCGCCCTTGCCGCCGCGGCCGGCAGCGGCACGGCCAAGGGCGGCGCCTTCGCGATGGCGGCCTTTGCGCTCGGCACCGGCGTCGACCTCGTGCTTGTCGGCTATGTCGGGATCTTTTTCGGCCGCCGCCGGCCCGGACTCGCGCGCGCGCTCGCACCCCCCCTCATGCTGGCGAACGCCGGCTTCCTCGCCTTCCTCGCTCTCAACGCGGTCAAGTGACGGGCGCGCGCTCTTCGACGACGTCCTTGTAGCAGTGCCAGCTTGCGTAGCCGATGAGCGGCAGCGCCACCGCGAGGCCGAGGTAGAAGAGCGCGATCCCGAGCCCGATGAAGAGCACGATGAGGGCTGCCCACAGCGCCATGGGGCGAACGTTCTCGCGCACGGCGACGAAGCTCGTCGCGATCGCGGTGATGACGCTCACGTCGCGGTCGACCAGCATCGGGATGGAGACCGCGCTGATGGCGAAGGCGAGGGCGGCAAGCACAGCACCCGTGAGCGTGCCGGTCACGAGAAAGGGCAGACTCTGAGGAGAGAAGAAAAGAACGCTCGCGAGCTCGGCAAGGGGGGGATTGGTACCTGAAAAGAAGAGCGGGTAGAGCAAGAGCGCGATGCGCACCCAGGCGAGATGGAACAGCATGAGGATGACGCCGAAGGCGGCGATCTGGCTCGCATTGCGCCGCCAAGCGAGAAGGGCCGCTTTGAGCGAGACCGGCTCGCCGGCCGCAAGCCGCCGACTCGTGTCATAGAGGCCGACGGCGAGGAGCGGTGCCACGAACATGAAGCCGGCGGCGAGCGGCAGCAGCAGGTAGAGGAGGCCCGTGAGCCACAGCCCGAGCGTGAGCGCGAAGCTCACCAGCACCAGGACGCCGCCGTAGGCGAGGCTCACCATGGGGGCCGCCACCATGTCGCGCCAGCCGTTCGCCAGCCAAATCCAGGCACGGTCATCCGGCAGGCGCCGGATGCGCGGGCTCGGGGACTCGAAGACGGGGACCATCTCGCTCATGATTCTCCCCCAGGGCCGCACCGCTGCGGCCGTTCGCGGCAGATTGTCGTCTCTTGTAAGCGCGTTCGTTGACTTAGATCAATGTAGTTCGCCAGCCGGCTTCCTAGGTTGCCTTAAAAGCCTTGCCGCGCCGCAGAGGCGAGGAGGGCGAGCTTTGCCGAGGGAAAGAAACTCATGGCGACAATCGCAGCAAGCGACAAGGCGGCGATAGTGCGGCCGGCCTCGCCCTACGTGGACGACGTCATCCGCGCCTTCATGATCGCCACGGCGTTCTGGGGCATCGCCGCCTTCCTGGCCGGCGTCTATATCGCCTTCGAGCTCGCCTATCCCTCCCTCAACATCCCGCCTTGGTTCAACTGGGCGCGGCTGCGCCCGCTCCACACCTCGGCGGGCATCTTCGCCTTCGGCGGCAGCGCGCTCCTCGGCACCTCGTTCTACGTGGTGCAGCGCACCTGTCGCGCGCGGCTCTTCGGCGGCGAGGCGCTCGGCTGGTTCATATTCTGGGGCTACCAGCTGTTCATCGTGCTGGCGGCCTCGGGCTATCTCCTCGGCATCACCAAATCGAAGGAGTACGCCGAGCCGGAATGGTACACCGACCTGTGGCTGACCCTCGTCTGGGTGCTCTACCTCGTCGCCTTCATGGGCACGATCATGAAGCGGCGCGAGCCCCACATCTACGTCGCCAACTGGTTCTACCTCTCGTTCATCATCACGATCGCGATGCTGCACATCGTGAATAACATCGCACTGCCGATCAGCTGGTTCGGCGCCAAGAGCTATGTCGCTTACGCGGGCGTGCAGGACGCGATGATCGAGTGGTGGTACGGCCACAACGCGGTCGGCTTCTTCCTGACCGCGGGCTTTCTCGGCATGATGTACTACTTCGTGCCGAAACGCGCGGAGCGGCCGATCTATTCGTATCGCCTCTCGGTCGTGCATTTCTGGGCGCTCATCTTCCTCTATATCTGGGCCGGGCCCCATCACCTCCACTACACCGCACTGCCCGACTGGGCGCAGACGCTCGGCATGATCTTCTCGGTCATGCTGTGGATGCCGTCGTGGGGCGGCATGATCAACGGCCTCATGACGCTCTCGGGCGCATGGGACAAGCTGCGCACGGATCCCGTGCTGCGCTTCATGATCACCTCGGTCGGCTTCTACGGGATGAGCACGTTCGAGGGCCCGGTGATGTCGATCAGGCCGGTCAACGCGCTCAGCCACTACACCGACTGGACCATCGGGCACGTGCATTCGGGCGTGCTCGGCTGGGTCGCCTTCATCGTCTTCGGCGCGCTCTACCATCTCGTGCCGATCCTGTGGGGGCGCCGGCAGCTCTACTCGATGAAGCTCGTCGCCTGGCACTACTGGATCGGGACCATGGGGATCGTGCTCTACATCACCTCGATGTGGGTGTCGGGGATCATGCAGGGCCTGATGTGGCGCGCTTACGACAACCTCGGCTTCCTTCAGTATTCGTTCGTCGAGTCCGTGGTCGCCATGCACCCGTTCTACGTGATCCGCGCGCTTGGCGGGGTACTCTTCCTCACGGGCGGCCTGGTGATGGCCTACAACCTGGTCCGCACGATGCGCGGCGACACCGCGGCGGAAGCCGCGGCCGCGCCGCCGGCGATGGCAACCGTTCCCGGGGAGTGAGGCTCGCCATGCGCTTCCGTCACGAAACGATCGAGAAGAACGTCATCCTGCTCGCGGTGCTCAGCCTGATCGTCGTCTCGATCGGCGGGCTGGTGCAGATCATCCCGCTCTTCACCATCGAATCGACCATCGAGAAGGTGCAGGGCGTGCGAGCCTACTCGCCCCTCGAGCTGCTCGGCCGCGACATCTACGTGCGCGAGGGCTGCTATCTCTGCCACAGCCAGCAGATCCGCCCGTTCCGCGACGAGGTCGAGCGCTACGGCCATTACAGCCTGGCGGCCGAGAGCATGTACGACCATCCGTTCCAGTGGGGCTCCAAGCGCAATGGGCCGGATCTGGCGCGCGTCGGCGGCAAGTACTCGGACGCCTGGCACGTCGCGCACCTCAAGGACCCGCGTTCCGTCGTGCCGGAGACGATCATGCCGCCCTATGCCTTTCTCGCCGAAAGCGAGCTCGACTATGCCGACATCGCGGAGCGCATGCGGACGCTGCGCGCGGTGGGCGTGCCCTACTCCGACGAGATGATCAAGAACGCGGCGGCCGACCTCGAGGTGCAGGTCGACCCCAATGGCGACACCAAGGGCCTGCTCGCGCGCTATCCCAAGGCGGTGGTCGCCTCGTTCACGGGCGACCCCAAGCGGATCACCGAGATGGACGCGCTCGTCGCCTATCTCCAGATGCTGGGCACGCTCGTGAACTTCAACGACTACACGGCCAAGGACCTGCAGCAGTAGGAACGGCGCGTCATGGAAATCATGGACCTATACAGCCACCTCGCCACGGCGATCATGGTGGTGCTCGTTTTCGTGTTCGCGGCCATCGTCGCCTGGGCCTATTGGCCGAGGCACAAGGCGCGCTTCGAGAAAGACGGGCAGATTCCGCTGCGCGACGGCGATTGAGGGAACCCGACAATGCCGACGAAGATCGAGAAGGACGCGATCACCGGGACCGACACCACCGGCCACGAATGGGACGGCATCAAGGAGCTCGACACGCCGCTGCCGAAATGGTGGGTGCTCGTCTTCTATACGACGATCGCCTTTGCCGCCGTCTACTCCATCCTCTATCCGTCGTGGCCGTGGCTGAATGGCTATTTCCACGGACTGATCGGCTATTCGACGCGCGCCGAGGTCGACAAGGGCCTCGCGGCCGAGAAGGCGCGGATGGCGCCCATGGCGGGCAAGATCGGCGCGGCGCCGTTAGCACAGATCGAGAAGGATCCGGACCTCCTCAACTTCGCGATCGCCGGCGGGCATGCGGCCTTCGCGGAGAACTGCGTGCCTTGCCACGGCTTGGGCGGCGCCGGCTCCAAGGGATATCCCAACCTGGCGGACGACGACTGGCTGTGGGGCGGGGACCTCGACAACATCTACAAGACCGTCGCCTTCGGCGTCCGCAACGCGAACGCGAATTCCCGGCAGGGGGACATGCCGCGCTTCGGCGCCGACGGCATCCTCAAGCCGGAGCAGATCAACGACGCGGCCGAGTTCGTCCTCTCGCTCAACGGCAAGTCAACCGACGCCAAGGCCGCCGAGCGCGGTCAACAGGTCTTCGCCGACAACTGCGCGGCCTGCCACGGCGCCAAGGGCGAGGGCAATGTGGAGCTCGGGGCGAAGCAGCTCAACAACGGCATCTGGCTCTACGGCGGCGACAAGGCGACCATCGTCCAGACCATCACCTATGCGCGCAACAGCAGCATGCCGGCATGGTCCGAGCGGCTCGATCCTGCGGCGATCAAGATGCTGGCGATCTACGTGCACTCGCTTGGCGGGGGAAAGTAGGCGGTGAGGGCAGGGATGATGGCGGCACTCGTGCATGCCGAGCCCGTCCGCGAGGAAGCGATGGCTGCAAACAGCGACGTCGAAGGGGTGCGCGCGCCGCATGCGCCGACGCCGCTCTATGCCAATCGCGTCAAGGTCTACCCCATGCGCATCGACGGCACCTTCCGCCGCGTCAAATGGGCCGTCCTCGCCTTCTGCCTGGCACTCTATTACCTCGGTCCCTGGCTGCGCTGGAGCCGCGGTCCAGGCGCTCCCGATCAGGCGCTCCTCATCGATCTGCCGGGCCGGCGGGCATATTTCCTCGGCATCGAGATCTGGCCGCAGGAGGTATACTACCTCACGGGTCTTCTCATCCTTGCCGCCATCGGCCTTTTCCTGGCGACGAGCCTCTTGGGGCGCGTCTGGTGCGGCTACGCCTGCCCGCAGACGGTATGGACCGACCTCTTCATGCTTGTCGAGCGGCTCATCGAGGGCGATCGCACCGAGCGGATGAGGCTCGACCGCCGGCCGCTCAGTCCGAGGAAGGCGGGCCGCAAGCTCGCGAAGCACGCAGCTTGGCTACTCATTGCGGCGGCGACAGGTGGCGCGTGGGTGTTCTATTTCCAGGATGCGCCTACGGCGTTGCGGCAAATGACGACCTTCTCGGCTTCCACGGAGACCTATTTCTTCTTTGGGCTCTTCACCACGACGACCTATCTTCTCGCCGGCTGGGCGCGCGAGCAGGTGTGCACCTACATGTGCCCGTGGCCGCGCTTTCAGTCGGCCATGCTCGACGAGCAGTCGCTCATCATCACTTACGAGGCCTGGCGCGGCGAGCCGCGCGGCAGCCACAAGCAGGGTGCGAGCTGGGAGGGCCGCGGCGATTGCGTCGATTGCCTGAAGTGCGTCGCCGTCTGCCCCACCGGAATCGACATCCGCGACGGGCAGCAGCTCGAGTGCATCGGCTGCGGGCTGTGCATCGATGCCTGCAACACCGTGATGCCGGCGGTCGGCCGGCCCGGCGACCTCATCACCTTCGACACGCTCGCCAACCAGCAGGGGCGCGCAGAGGGCAAGGCGGCCGTCTACCGCCTGCTCCGGCCGCGCACGATCATCTACGCCACGGTGCTGACGGCCG
Organism: Alphaproteobacteria bacterium; assembly: GCA_035272805.1. Taxonomy (GTDB): domain Bacteria; phylum Pseudomonadota; class Alphaproteobacteria; order JACZXZ01; family JACZXZ01; genus DASPPM01. Next base: position 27,875 of record DATEQI010000391.1, read on the forward strand.
TGAGCGCCATCATG